>JBBTSS010000010.1:0-20915 GCA_038064635.1 Patescibacteria group bacterium | reverse complement strand
CTTCGAGCCCTTCTTTAAAAATTCTATTCAATGCAATATATTCATTTAATATCACAGATTCTTTAATATTTTTATTTTGTGCCCACTTATTAAAAATATCTAAATAGTCTTGTTTTTTTACTTCTTTAACAGAGTTATGTTTTACAACATAGTTTGGAAAACTTCTTACAAAACTACGTACTTGCTTACCAGAAGTATTCTGCGTCCAGTTGTGCATGTTAGCTAGGTGAGATACTTCATATACATAGTCATAAGCATTTTCATCTGATACAACATCAAATTCATCTAAAGACACTCTTTCAACACATTTCTCTGGGACTAACTTTAGTTTTATTTTATCAAAATTTTTCTTAGAAAAATCAAGCAAAGTCTTTATAGTATCTAAAACTAATGAATCCCCTAAAAAAGAAAAAAACGGCTTTCCGTTTATATAATCTGTAAATTGAACCACAAGGTTGCCATTTAATTGTGAAATCTGCATCTCCCCTTTTGTATCCCAAGCCCACATAGAAACAAAGTTAAAGTCCGAGTATGGCGGAAATTTAGAAGTAAATTTTTCCAGATCTTTTCGGTCCGAAAGTTCTAACTTTTTAAATTGTGGAAATTCAGGAATCATAAACGGCAAATTCATGCCTTGATCGAGCTTTTTATAGCTAACAACATTATAGCACAATTTACTAAAAAAACAAGTAGAGGACTCTACCCTACTAAAAAGAAGAAGTATACAGGAAATAACTTCCTATAATTATAATTAAGATAGAAATTAATTTATGTAAAAGATGTTTCTTTGAAATTCTCTCCATGGCTATCTTCGGCAAGAAAATAGTTAATAAAATTCCTACAATAAAAACAAAAAGAGGCTGGTAACTACTTACTACTAAGACTAAAGCAACCGGGGCTAGAAGTATGGCAAAGTTATTTGCTAAGTTACCTACAAGGTATAAAATTTCACTTATTAAGTTTACAAATAAAAGTTTATGTCCCATGTCATGGAACATCTCAAAAAAATCATGCCTAAATTTTTTGATAAAAACTAAAGCTAAGATTCCAAAAAGAAGCATACTTACATATTGCCAAAAAACAGAAACCCAAAAATTTTCGACAATAGCAACTTTTTTAAACAAAATATCATGTAGTGCATAAAAAAAAGAAGAAGAAGCTATCAAAATTAAAACTTTTTTCTTTAATTTAATTTTATTTTCTTCGCTTATTTCCAAAGAAAGAGAGATTATGCCAGTAATCACAATTAGAGAATAAAATATTTGATTTGTACTCAATGATTCACCTAAAATAACAAAACCTAAGAAATAACCAAAAACAGGAACTAACTGAAATAAAGGAATAACAACAGAGGTCTCCTCAGATTCTAAACCTTTCAAATAAAAATAGGACGCTAACATAGCTAAAAATCCAACTAATACAAGTGTCACAATACCAAGAAACGGTACGTCAAAAATTTGAGAATGAAAAAAGTATAGAATAAAAGGTAAAAGTACGATAGAAGCGAAAGCAGAAAAAACAAGAAGAGCTCCCACTCCTCTATTTTTCAAATATCTTGAAAGCATATATTTATCTATATGATTCACAATACTCCAAAGAATAGGGGGAACTAATGCAAACAAAAACCAATTAGACATAAAATAAATTTACAATTAATATTTATAAATACAGTACTGATACTAACATTTTAAATTTAAATTTCAAACCAAAAGATATCCCTACTTTTACTTTTGTAATCCTTGCATCTTTTTAGATAATTCTGGAAAATACATTTCTGTATTCCCTATCGTCTGTTCACTCAAAGGATGTATTTCTATGTGTATATGCTTTCCGTGACCTGGCCTTGAAGCGTTCATGCCTGTATGCCCTACTTTACCTAGCTTTGTATTCTTATTTATAAATGTACCGGGAACAATATCGTCCTCCACACTTTCAAAATGTGCAAAACGATAAAATTGTCTAGAAATAGGATTATAAATAATCACAGTATTCCCTCCACGATTTGAACTTGTTGAAAGCTCATTTTTGCTATCCCAGCCGTCTTCAGCCAAGACCACTACTCCATCAACCATAGAAAAGAATTCCACTCCTTCTTCCGGAACAAAAACATCTATCGCATCTATATGATTTGAACCGACTTCAGTGGGCACTCTCATATCAGCAAGAGGTGCGACTTCGTTAGCATCTAAATAATAAAAGCCTTGTTCGTATGCTAAGTTTTCCAAATATTCTATGTAGCCTTTTTTAAATTCTAACGTGAGGTCTGGATATACTTTTTTCAATATATCCCCTGTTACACTATTCCCATATTCTTTACTTTTCATTTTATTTACAAAAGTATCTGAATAATAAAAAATAGAAACAAGATATGGGTCGGTGACAACTTGGTCATACTTTTTTTCTCTTAAAATAGTGGCTATTCTTTCCACTCGTTCTTTTATAAATTTTTCTTTTTCTGCTGGATCCAATTCATTACCTTCGTTTAAAAAAGACAGCTTGTCCACTCCAAGTGCCATACCACCCAAAGAAAGAGCTGTATTTCTTAAGAATTCACGTCTATCTATCTTTCCATCAAAGGATTCTTTCATATTCAGATTATATCATTTATAAAAATGAATTTTATATCCCGAAAACTCGTTTAGCGTTAGCTATGATAGCAAAAGCTACTTCTCTTTCTTCGAGTCCTTTTATTTCAGCTATCTTGCTGACCACAGCACTCACATAAACTGGCTCATTTCTTCTACCTCGATAAGGGACCGGGGAAACATACGGTGAATCAGTCTCAGACATAATCATATCTAGTGGAGTATTTTTTATAACTTCATCGTAGTCATTTGTAAAAGTGATAACCCCTGTAAAAGAAAGCGTAAAACCAAAATCCACAAATCCTTTTGCGTCTTCTACGCTACCAGCAAAAAAGTGCACATCACCTTTTACTTGTGCGTATTCTTTCAAAAGCTCTAACGCATCTGCATAAGCATTATGTTTCTTGTCTTCTTTATTGTTTCGGATATGAAGCATGAGGGGTTTACCTATTTCATTTGCGAGTTCTATCTGAGCGATAAATGCATTTTTTTGCTTTTCGATAGACTCTTCATTCATGTGAAAATAATCAAGTCCACACTCTCCTATGGCTACTGTCTTTGGATCTTGTAAAAGTGGTCGATAAATTTCTTTATCAAAAACTTCTCCACGTGAAGTGAATTCTGCTCCACCTTCACCCAGCTCTTTCTCGTCATGATAAGAAGCTCCAGTATGTATGGGATGAAGTCCGATGATAGCATAGACTCCTTCTTCGTATTCGTGAGCCATCTCGACAGCTTTACGAGAAGTGTCAGCCTGAGTGCCGACATTTATAACCCAAGTATCGTTTGATAATGCTCTTTTTATAACAGCGTCTCTATCTTCGTCAAAGGCTTTGAAATTCACATGGGAGTGAATATCTATATATTTTGGTATTTTATTATTTGTCATATTAATCTTTTCTTAGGAATAAAGGAGCTTCTGGCATTTTATTTGATTTAACTATTTTTTTTATTTTTACCGAAGTCTCTGGCATCATAGGGTTCAACATTCTACCTATTGTATACAAACGTACTACTAAATCTTTTATTATCTCTACACCTTTTTCTTTTTCTGTTTTTACCAGTTTAAACGGTTGCTCTTTTTGAATAATCTCATCTAATTGTGTGACATGCGAGAATACTATCTGCATTGCTTTCTGAATATTAAACTCTTCCATCGCAAAGGTCCAATCTTCTGGAATAGACTGCTCAGGTAAAACAGGGCATTCTGTTAAATTTGTCTCTGCCATTTTCATGATTCGAGAAGTCAGATTTCCCAAACCATTTGCAAGTCCAGAATTATACGAATCATGAAAACGCTCTTTCGTAAAAGGACTATCTTCGAAAGAAGATATCTCCCGAAGCATAAAATATCGTAATGCGTCTGTGCCGTATTCTTCTACTATTTCTTTTGGATTAACTACATTGCCAAGACTCTTGGACATTTTGACCCCACCCTCCCCTGTGATAAAACCGTTTACTATTATCTGGTGAGAATTGGGGACATCAGCGGCCATGAGCATCGCTTGCCACATAGCAGACTGAAAGCGAGTATTGTCTTTTCCACAATACTGAGTAGGATTTCCATTTACCCAAAAATTTTCAAAATTACCCTTTTCGTCTGGCCAACCGAGAGTATTTATATAGTTCGTAAGTGCATCAAACCACACATACATCACATGCTCGTCATCTCCAGGAACTGGTATACCCCAAGGCATTTTCGTCTTCAATCTTGAGATGGAAAAATCTTGCAACCCTCGCTCAACAAAAGCTTTTACTTCATTGAAGCGAAATTCTGGAATTACAAAAGTCGGATTATCTTTATAAAATTTCAAAAGTCTTTCACCAAATTCACTATATTTGAAAAAATAATTTTCTTCTTCTATTGTCAAAAGTTCTTTCCCTGGATGAATAGGGCAAAAGCCATCGACGAGTTCTGAATCAGATTTTTCTTCTTCACAACCTATACAATACCGAGTCTTGTAATTCTTTTTATAGATAAAACCATTTTTATCACATCTCTTCCAAAATTCTTGAGCAGAAGCAATATGAGCCTCGTCAGTAGTACGGATAAAGTGAAGACTCTCAGTCATACCAAAAGCTTGAAGTGACTCTTTAAATTTAACAAAATTTTGATCCACAAAAGCCTGGACTTCAATACCTTCTTCACGAGCCTTGTCAAAGATCTTCATACCATGCTCGTCTGTACCAGTATTAAAAAAAACATTATAACCCATGAGAGTTTTGTATCTAGCTATGGCATCTGCACGAATAAATTCCAAAGCGTGGCCCATGTGAAGTTCTGCATTCACATAAGGAAGTGTAGTTGTAATATAAAAATTTTTTTTCTCCATTTTATTATTTATCTATTTCGTTCCGAATAACGCTTTTCTTTTTCTCGACATCATTCATGAGCTCCATCACAAATACTGCAACAGGTATGGAAAGTATTAATCCCCAAAAACCTCCCAACTCATAACCTATAAGTACAGATAATATAACCATTAAAGGAGAAAGTCCAACTACTCTTTTGATAATAAGAGGACTAAATAAGAACACTTCAAATTGGTGAATAATAATATAGACACCAGCTACCATCAAAGCGTCTTGCCATCCGCCAGAAAGATAAGAGAAAGACATCGCAGGTACAAGTGCAAGAACAGAACCATAAGGCAAAAAAGACATACCTCCTGCGATCAAGGCTAAAAGCAAAGCGTATTGGATACCTATCAAAGACAAAAGTAGATAGATAAGCACAGCAATGATTAATGCCAGAAACATCTGACCCTTTATCCAAAGAGCTATCTTCCTACGAGAACGCTGCCATAAGTCGATAGCATAATCTTCGTATCTCATAGGCAATATGATACGTAAGAAATTCTCAATACCTTTTTCTTGGATTGAAAGATAAAAAGAGATAACGATAATAAGAACAAAGTTAAATATTCCTCCAAAAGCCACAGATAAGGTCTGAAAAAATCCACCAGAAAGATTGCTGATAAATGCTTTTGAAACTGCAAGAAGTGAACTAACAGAAAAGTTATTTGAAAGTTTGTCTACTATATCTTTTGCGCCACCAAAAGCATCACTCTGAAAGAAATCCAAGAAAGAAACCCCAGGGATGTATGAAGAAATAAAAATAGCAAAATTATATATCTCAGTTATAAGTAATGGAGCAAAAAGGTAAAAGAGCCCCGCAAAGACTAAGATAGAAGAAACATAAAGAACAGCCACACCAAAGACTCTACCCATACCTACTTTCTTTAGATAAGGCACGGCTGCTTCCACAAAAGAAGCGAGGACGATAGCAGTAAGGACTACTAAAACCAAATCCCTTAAAAACCAAATCAAAAAGAAAGCCAAAACAACGATCATTGCTCGGACCATGGTACCAGTAGTTATAGAGATGTTTTGTACACTTTCCTTTTCAAACATACTCACATCATAACATATAAATATTAAACTAAACAAAATAGCTTCAAATAAAAAAGCCCAGGAAAATGTTTTTAAACATTTTCCTGGGCTAAATAAACACTACTTAAAACAAACACGAAATCTACAAATCCAAAAGATGCTTTAGCAACGCTAAAGCCCATGGAGCACCAGGCGTGTAAACCAAAGTATCGTCGGAAGTTATTTTCCGAAAATACATATTTCCAGATGGAAATAACTCAAAGTAAAGTTTTTCTCTACCTAAGTTTTCTCCTTGCGGTTCCCAGAAAACTAAAATTTTTGAATCATTTACTTCCTTATAAAAAGTAGCCGTCCCATCATCAAAAATTTGCTGAGCGTACGTAGCTAACTTGTTTTGATTCGGCCCAGGTTTCGTTTCACCCCAAACAGAAAGATACTGGAAAGAATTTGCATGTGGCCTATTTTGGTCGTCAGTAATAGGCGAAACACACCTTAAAGCAGTATCAAACATTTTCAGAGCCGAACCCTGATTGTCCGGCATCGGAACAGTATCGCGGAACCAGGTGGTTTTACCATTCTCCCAAACGAGGGCTCTCATTACTTGAGAAGACAAGTCAACCTGAACCATAAGCGTTTTACCTAATTCACTTGAATCAAATTCCACATACATATTCGGAACTGTTGACTTGGGTGACTGACACCAAAATGGGGCTCTCTCCTTAACCAAAGAAAATTTGTCCGGGAAAGGGAGTTCTTTCGATGTCTGCGCAAAGAGAAAAAGTGGTGCGAAAAATAAAATCGCAAAGAAGATTGGCGGTGATTTTTTCATTGTAAAAACTTTTAAAAATTTGAGAAAGAAAAAAATACTGTTTTCGTAAGAGCATTTCTGTGATGACATTAACACACAAAAAACTTTCTGTAAACCTTTTAAAATTTAAGTATTTTAGAAAATTGAGTCTTTTCTTTAAATGGACCAATGAGAGCTAGGTTTAATTTCTCATTTTTGAAGATGGCATTTGCCATATCTTTGATTTGTTTTGCTGTGACTTTTCGTACTTCTGTCGCTTTCTCTTCAGCGCTTTTCATCTCTTTCTTTAGGAGTTCTTGTCCACCATAGAAATTTGCTATATCATCTGATGACTCGAGAGAAAGCTTCATGTTTCCTATCAAGCATTCTTTTACTTTCTCTAATTCTTCATCACCCACTAGCTCATTTTTTAATTTTCTACATTCTTCGAGTACGGCATGTATAACTTCTTCTATCCTTTTATTATCAACTCCAGCGGAAATCTGAAAAAATCCATGGTCAGTATACACGTCATTATATGCGCGAACATAATACCCTACCCCCATTTCTTCGCGTAGCTTTGCAAAAAGTCTTGAACTCATTCCAGCGCCAAGCACTCCAGACAGAACTGAAAGTACAGCATTCTTTTTATTAAATAAATCGTAAGTATGTACTCCCAAGACAAAATGTGTCTGGTCGGTGTCTTTCCATTTTACCAATACTTCTGGTTTTACTTGAGTTTCTTTCGTTTTTTCTTTTTTAGCTTTTTTATGATGAGATAGATGCCCAAAAACTTTCTCTACTTCTTTGAGAACTTCTTTTTCGGTAACACGTCCTGCTACGACGAGCGTAGTCGCTTCGGGTACGTATTTTTCTTTTTTATATTTTACAAAATCATCTCGCTTCATAGACAAAATATTCTTCTTCTCCCCTGCTATATTCCATCCGGCTGGTTGATCACCATAAAGTAAACCCATTAAGAGATCCTGTACATGTCTATTTGGCATGTCTTCATACATATTTATCTCTTCTATGATTACTCCTTTTTCTTTCTCCATTTCAACTTCTGGAAATGTAGAATTTAAATATATATCCGACACTAGATCAAAAATCTTTTTGAAATGCTTTGCATCACTCTTTGCATAATACCCCGTGTACTCTTGTGCAGTAAAAGCATTGTATTGACTGCCGATAGCATCAAGTTCTTTGGATATGTCTATACCTTTAGGACGTTTAACTGTACCTTTAAAACACATGTGCTCCAAGAAATGCGAAATACCATTTACATCTTTCGTCTCATATTTTGAACCTGCTTCTACAAGAACAAGCACAGTAGCAGTCGGATTGTCTTTCATGGGTATAGTGACCACCCTTAAACCATTCTTTAATATTTTCTTTGAGAATTTCATTTCGTTATTCTAGCACAAATACTAGTAAAATTTTTGTAGTTTATCTTTAAATGTTTCTAGTAAGAGCTTTTGAGTAGAATGCGCAGGAGTCGGCAGATTATCCAATCTAAACCAGCCTATTTCTTCAAACTTATGGGGTTCACCATTTTTAGCTTTCTCTCTATCTACTTCTACTAAAAATTCTAAAGCTAACCAGTGAGTTTTCACTCCATTCATTTCTCTAAACAAATCTAAGTAACCAAGAAATTCTTTTTTAATTATAGGGGTGCAGTATTCTTCCATTATTTCCTGAGCTAAGCAATCTTCCACTTTTTGTCCAAATTCAAGCCCTCCTCCACCTAAGTCCCACGCACCATGTTCATCACGACAATTTACACTTCTCTTGTTTAAAAGAAAGTTACCTTGCCCGTCATGACACATATAGGAAACAGTAACTCCTATAAAATCAATTCCTTTTTTCATATTTTATTTTTTAGTTTAATTTACTTTTTAAGTAGTCTACGAGTTCGTTTACTTTTACTCGTTCTGACTTTGAAGTATCACGATCACGCACAGTAACAGTGTCCTTCATATCTATGTTTTCTTGATTTTCTTTGTTTTCTCCAAGAGTCTCGAAATCTACAACAATACAAAACGGTGTACCTATCTCGTCTTGTCTTCTGTATCTCTTACCAATGTTTCCATTGTCATCCCACATGACTCTACCGAATTCTTTTTTGAGTTCTGCATAAACTTTATCTTTTGCATAGTTTACAAGCTCTGGTTTATTTTTCAAAAGTGGTGAGACTGCACAAATAACCGGTGCCATATTTGGCTTGAATTTCAAGAATGGTCGCTCGGGGTCAGACTCATCGTAAGCAGAGATAAGTACAGCAAGGAATGCTCGGTCTAAACCAAAAGAAGGTTCTATCACATGCGGTACCATTTTAGTAGCGTTTTCTTCATCTACGTATTCAAGCTTGTGAGTATTTAAATCATAGTCAGTCCTGTATGCAAGACCAAAAAGTTCTTTTTTACCAAAAGGATACTCGAATTCTATATCGATAGTTTTTTTAGAATAAAATGCTCGATCCTCATCAGATACAAGTAGGTCAGTAGTTTTATTTGTATCTATTCCTACTTCTTCTATCCATTCATGCATAAGATGAAGCCACATATCAAAATAATTACTCCATGCATCTGGGCGAACAAAGTATTCTATCTCCATCTGTTCGAATTCTCTTTGACGAAAAATAAAATCTCGAGGGGTTATCTCATTTCGAAAAGCTTTACCTATCTGCGCCATACCGAAAGGAAGCTTCGGATGAAAAGCATCTACTGTATTCTTGAAGTTTACAAACATTCCCTGAGCTGTCTCTGGACGAAGGTACGATACTGCACTAGAGTCTTCACTTGCACCAATTTTCGTCTGGAACATCATGTTGAATTGTTTTGTTTCACCAAGTTTTCCTCCACAATCAGCACACTTTACTTTGTCTTCAAGCTGATCTTCACGGAATCTTTTTTTACATTTCTCACACTCCACCATCGGGTCTGCAAAGTTCGCCACATGGCCTGTCGCCTGCCAGACTTCTTGTCGCATAAGTATAGCGGCATCGACTCCGTACATATCAGTACGAGAGTCTACGAATTTCTTCCACCAACTGTTTTTTATATTATTTTTAAGTGCTACACCAAAATGCCCAAAATCAAAAGTTCCTGCAAGTCCTCCATAGATCTCAGAACCTTGAAAGATAAAACCTCGTCTTTTACAAAGACTCACTATTTTTTCCATCAATTCACTTTCTGTTGTTTTTTCTTCTTTTGCCATAATGTTTTTAATTAAATTTTATTCGACAACCCTCGCTCCTTCTGGGGGGAAAGCTGTATCTTTATCAAGTCTTATATTTAAAGGAATTCTGGAAGACTTTAAATCAACATTAGCAAAATCATCATGCCCCGTCAAAGTAGCATCATTGACCAAAGTAGGAGTAGTATTTCTCTGAGAAAGTGACGGAGTGAAAGATATCTGGAAAGAAACTTCTCTATTTGCTTCGGTGATGCCCGTGCCTCGACTTATGCCTCCTATATTCCAGATGAGTTCTCTCGTTGAAGCATTGAAACTAAGGTCTTCTGCTGGTGGAAAAATACCACCGGTATACTTTATCCAAGGAGGAAGAGTAGAGCGAACTTGTGCTTTAGAAATATGATTTGAGGTATTTGCAAGTGACCAAGTGATAGTATAAGTAGTTTCTTTTTCAACCTTTGGAGGTATGGGGCCTGAGTTCTCAAAAGGACCAGAGAAATAAAGTGCTTTTGTATTGAGAGAAAGGTCAGAGATAAGACGAATGGTTTTCGTTTCAGAATTTTTTACTTCTTTAGTGATATTTCCTTCTATCGCTTGTTTACCAGAGACTGAAACTTCTATATTTATAAGAGGGTCTGAAAGCATTCCAGTTACTCCAGAAAAAAGAGGTAATGTAGCTAAAGAAAATTCTACCGCACCAGACTCACCAGGATTTATACCAGCAAATCTACTTTGTGAATTTCTATCCCAAATCAATACATCTCTATTTGAATCATAAAAACCCTGTTGAGGATTTATGCTTTTTCTACTTACACCATTACCTGAAATACGAGCAGTGATCTGCATATCGTTTATCCTAGTATCCAAATTATTTACCCAACGTATCTCTCCTCTTATTTCTGTATTTGCATTTGTGGCATACTCTCTTGCATAAACTCCGTTTACTAAAATCTTGGCTTCAATAAAAGGTTTCTTTATAGCTATATGGTGACCCAATGAATTAAATATCACACCGATCAAAGTCTTATCAGAATCAGATTGTGAACCAGTCGATACGTTGAAAGTTTTTTCTTCTCCATCAAAAACATCTATCATTTTACCCAATATCATAATATCCCCTTCACTACCTGGATTCATGTCTCCTAAATTCCAAACATTGTTTCCATAAGAAGGTGCAGGTTTCGCAGAAACAAATTGAAAACCTACTGGGTAATCTACTTTCACTAATACTTTTGAAGCACCTTTTGAGGCATTGAGTGTAGCTTTTACTCCCAAATTCAAATCTTGATTTGGACTTATCTCAGACGGTGCAGTGATAGAGAGATCTATCGGTGTTGAGTTTATAGCAACTTGATAAGATTTTTCTTTTACGAAAATAGCATTTGATCCTGCAATACGATATTCAAGAGACACTTTTATAGTATGTAAACTTCCTTGCTCTCCATAAAGCACGACTTTCATGTCTTCATTTCGAACAGCCCCAGAAGGTATCACTCCGAGAGACACACGTTGTCTTTCTTTATCTTCACCAGAGTTACCGATAGATCCGCGAGGATACTCGACAACCAAATCAGCCAATTCTAAAGAAGATGCATTTTTATTGGTGATACCGATGATAAGGGGCAAGTCCTCCCCTCCTTCAGTAAAACTATTTCCCAAAATACTTATTTCAATGTTTTCATTTGAAACATTATTGCCACCATTCAAAAAAACAAAACCGACGTACAGTGCCGCAATAACAAAAAAAGCGACAGAAAAAATAAAGAACTTTTTAAACATTGATGTTTTCATAAAAAATTTTTCTACTTTTGTAGGAGCTGGATTCTCCCAAGAATCCTTTACTTCCACATTTACTTGATGAGGGAAACTGTCTCTATACTCTATCTTCGTTTTATAGGTTTTACTAAAAAGCTTTCTTTTTAATGCTTCTATTGAATTTAATTTCTCTAGGTCGTCCCCTGGCATATAAAAAATTATAGCACAATTAAAGCTGAGTTTCCTTTAATGCTTTATTTATTTCACTTATAGCTCTCAATTTATTTTTTGACATTTCGAGCAACAACTCCTCTTCGAGCGGTGACTTTATAAGATTTTCGAAAGAATCTACATCACCTATATATCCCAAATTGCTCAAAACTCGAAGGACAATAATGATCTCTATATTCATTACCTCTTCTTTATTTTTAGCTTTTTCCAAAACGAGAAGGCCATTCAAAACTTCAGCAAAAAGCACATCGTTCTTTTCTTGTTCTGGTAAGAGCCTTCTTAACAGCTTTGCGATACGCGCAAATACTTTGAGTGCATCTTTTTGTTTTATCACCTCTTCTAAAGCATTTGTTTTCGAAGCGCTAGTGATACGCCAAAAATCTTTCCCTTTTATAAGGTCTATTTTTACATAAGAAAAATCTTGCAATACATAACGAAGCTTCGAAGACATTTTACGAATTCCAGCAGCAGAGGCATACAGCATTCCCAGGTCTCGAGTAAAAACAAAAAAAACTTTCCCCGTCTCACCGTGCAGAGAACTTCCTAATATCAATCCTTCTGTGTGATGCTTGTGGTGCATGTTAGACCTCTTCTTCCTTTCCAATTTCTAAAACTTTAAATTCAATTCCAACTTTTGAGAGAAAATGTTCCGGAATCTTATATATAAATGTAGCGAAAGATTTCAGTGGTCCATCGTGAACAGGAAAACAAACTCGTGGCTTTAATTCTTTTGCATAATCTATTGCATCTTTCATCTTCATCCACGGACCCAAAACCGGTAACGCCAAGATATCTACTTTGGAATTTGGAATACTAAATGAATCACCTGGGTAACATAACTCGTTTACCATATAACCAGTATTTTGAACTTGACCATAATCTTCATAAATTTGGGCATGTTTATCTCCAAAACCTTTTATTTTTATTCCTTCAAAATCAAAATTTTCTCCATCTTCTACTTTTGTATATTTTATTCCTGCTTCGTCTAATAACTTACCCACAGACGTATTTGTGATTACAACTACATTTGGATTATTTTCCAAAATTTGTTTAAGGGTGTCGATATGCAAATGATCTGCATGTTCGTGAGTAATTAAAATAAGATCAATATTTCTCTCAGCCACGGAATCACCTCCATAATTAAACTCACTCGGATCAGTCATAATCCTTTTACCATTAATTTCAACTACAAAACAACAATGCCCAAGTTTTTTTATCTTCATTCTTCTATTTTAACACAAAATACTTTCTACGCCTTTTGTTAAATCTTCTGGGTTTTCTAAGATTATTTTAGGGTTGCCTTTCGCTAGTGTTTCTCGTTCTTGAAAGCCCCAAGTGACTCCAATTGAAACCACCCCACAACTAAATGCCTCTCTAATGTCTCCTAGAGTATCAGTAATAAACAAAGCGTCAACAGAGTTTATTTTATATTTTTCTAACATAGAATTTATCTTTATTACCTTACTAGCATGAACATCAGCACCTAAGACGTCTTTAAAACAGTCTTCCAATCCCTCTCTTTCTAGGATTTTTTTAATAGAAATAGTTGGTGTAGAAGAAACAATAACCAATGTATATTTAGAAGCCAAAAATTTTACCGAATCTTTCAATACTTGAGGTATCACCAACTCTCTTGTTTTATTTCTGTACTCTTCGTGAAAATTTGGATGACCTTCTTTTGCTTTACCGTTTGTCCTTTTTGCATCGTGAATATTACCATCAAAAAAACCTTTATATTCTTCTAAAGATAAATCTTCATTTACAAAAGTATTAATTCCATAACAAACCATCAAAGTATCTATAAGCACTCCATCAAAATCAAACAATACAAGTTTTTTAGATTGTTCCATATCTTTAATGTATCATGGTTCGACTTTGCTCACCATAATCCTAATGGATTACGAAGTTTTTAAGTTCTTCTATTATAGATGCTATGGTCTGATCATTTATATCCGCTGGTTTTATTGAACAATGTGAGAAGATTTGGTTTTCTATTTCTTTACCACAAGCGACAAGCTCGAGTCTACCTTCTTCTTTAAATCTATCTTTATGATTTGCATATCTTTTTTTCGCTTCTTCCATTCGCTCTTCGTAAGAAAGTACACCAAAAGGGCCCACACGCATATCTGCATAATGCATTATCTTCACAAACATATTATCCCCTGCCGCATGTTCGCATAAAAGATGAAAATGATTCTGATCAGCCAATTCTGCTATGTCTTCGGACACACCTAGCTCTCGTATTATCTGAATAGTGGCATCATGTTCATTGTCACCATATTTTTCGATAAATTCCTTTTGAACATTTTGCCAATACTCCAAGCCTTCTGGTTTATTTAACTCTGGAAAATAATCAAGTTGAAATTTAATGATGTTGCCCATATCATGAAGCAAACACACTTTCACTATTTTTTCTTTATCTATCGGCTCATCAAAAGAATCACAAATCATACTTGCTACCGCAGCTACACGTAACATGTGCAATTGTAAAGTCTTCATGAGTTTATACTCTTCGTATATTTCTCTAATGTTATGCATAGTTTTATTTATTTACTTTGATCTTGAAAACAAGCTCGTCTATTTTTATTTCAGTACCGTCGTTTTCAACAAAAAGAATATTTTTCGCACCGACAACTTTCAATAATTCTTTTTCAAACTTAAGGGTTAATTCTTGTCCTTTTTTATCTGTATTTATAGAGAGAGACACTACGTCATGTGGCACAAGGCCCATGGTCTTACGTAAGTCTTGTATTGCTCGTACAAGTTCTCGATAATCCCCTTCTTGTTTCAAATCTGGAGTCAAAGTGATATCAAGTGATACTTCTTCTTTAAGATTTTTATTTTCTACTACTTCTTTTACATTCAATTCATCTTTTATGAGCTCTATATATTCTTGTCCTAATGCAAGACTTTCTACTTCTAGTTTTGCTAAAGGTTGTCGTACTGGTATATTTGCTTTTTGTCTTTCTTTTAATCCTACCGTTACGATTCTTCGTGTTATCTCCATCTCTTCCATGACTTCAAGCTCTGGTTTATTTACATTCAAATCGGAAAAGAAATCTGAAAGATGTACGCTCTCAGGATCTGATTCAAATTTGATTTTTTGCCAAATTTCTTCAGCTACAAAAGGAGTAAAAGGGGCCAAAAGTTGTGATATCACTTTCAAAACAAAATACATAGTATGTTTTGCATCACTGTCTCCTTCTTTTATTCTGTCTCGTGAACGACGAAGGTACCAAGTAGAAAGATCGTCGATGAATAAATCAAATGGTTTTGTGGCAAGAGCCAAATCATAAGCCTCCATTCCAGCGATGACTTCATGAGTAACTTTCAACAATCGTGCTATGATCCATCGATCTAATACGTTTTGTGAGACATTATGTTCTTTACCTTCCAACTCTTTATCTCTGTATAGATCATAAAAAGCCATGACATTGTCTAACCTACCTATTATCTTGCTTGAAATATCTTGAACTAATTTTTCTGAAAAATTCATATCTTCACCTTTCATAAGAGGACTAGCCATAAGATATAAACGTAATGCATCTACGCCGTATTTATCTATAAAGATCCACGGATCTGGGTAATTCTTTTTTGACTTAGACATTTTCTGGCCGTCTTCTGCCCGAAGAGTACCTGTGGTTACCACATGTTCATAAGGTGCATGACCAAACAGTATAGTAGAGACAACATGAGAATAGTAAAACCATGTTCGAGTCTGAGCTATGTATTCAGCCACAAATCCTGCTGGAAAATTATTCTCTTGCCAGTTTTCATTTTCAAAAGGAAAATGATCTTGCGCGAAAGGCATAGAGCCAGACTCAAACCAACAATCCATAACTTCAGGAATTCTCTCCATTTCACCACCACAATCACAGACAAGTTTTATTTCGTCTATATATGGACGGTGCAAGTCTAATTCAAATTCTTTATTGTGAGGAAGTGGTGAAAAAGGCAATGGACGGAATTCAGCATTTTCAAATCTTTTAAAATCCTTTATAAAAGCATGGAAATTTGCTGGGTGATATTCTTTACCATCTGGTTCAAAGAGCCCTGCGTTTACATACAAAAGCCAGGCAGGACCTCCGTGTGTCACTATCAATATCTTTTTATTTTTATATTTTTCTTCTAATTCATACAAAGTCTCTGCTGTTCTACGTTTTACGTCAGCGTAAGATTCACCATTTGCAGTTTTTCTTTCAAACCAACCTGGACCAGTACCTTTTACATGTTCATGATATTCTTCCCAACTCTTTCCATCAAAGTCCCCTGGGTCTACTTCATGAAGCCTGTCATCCTCTATCACTTGTTCTTTTGTAAGTCCAAAAACATCACGAATTATTTCAGTAGTTTCTTCTGTGCGAGTAAAAGGTGAAGTCACTATCAAGTCTATCTCTTTATCTTTCAAATAATTTGCAGTCGCTATTACTTGCTTCCTTCCCTCTATTGTAAGATGGTCATCTTTTTGTTTTTTAAAACTCACAATACCATTCATGTTACTTTCTGTATTCCCGTGACGCATAACATAATATGTATTACCAGAATTTTTAGATTTATTTTTTAGATCTTCAAGCGAATTTACAAATTTGTTAGTCTTACAATCCACACACTTCCATATAGGTAATGGTGTTGCCCAATATCTATTTCTAGAGATATTCCAGTCTGGTGCATTTTCTGCAATGTGTTTAAATCGTCCTTCTTTCAAATGAAAAGGTATCCAGGTCATAGACTCTGCCTTTTTTAGAATATCAGATTTTGCTTTTTGGATATTTATGAACCAAGAAGGTAATGCATAATAAATGATAGGAGTATCGCAACGCATACAATGAGGGTATGAGTGAACTATCTTTTCTTTTGCAAAAAGCGGTGTTGGACTCTGGTGGGCCATCCATTTTATTACTTCAATATCAGCTTTCTGGTGTTCATCTTTAGCTTCAGGTTTTGGCTTTACTTTCGTACCAGCAAAATCTGTAACTTCTGGTTTAAACCTACCTGTTTCATCTACGTGAATTATCCAAGGAATATTATTTGCTTTTGCGAGGTTCATATCGTCCTCTCCGAAAGCTGGCGCTTCATGTGCCATACCTGTACCCTTCTCTACTGTCACAAAGTCCGCATGCCAAACCTTCCAGATGTTTTCATTCTTGGCAACTTCTGAGTTTAAATAATATGGGAAAATCGGCTCGTATGACAAACCGACCAAATCAGATCCTTTTATATCATCATGAACTATTTCTATTTCTTTATCCTTAAAAACACTTTTTATTGTTTCGCTCGCAACTATCAAAAGTTCTGGAACATCTTTTACTCGAAGTGCTGTGTATGTGATGTTGTTATTTACTGCAATAGCTGTGTTACCAGGTAGAGTCCAAGGAGTCGTGGTCCATGCCAATAAGTATGCAGAGTCTTTAGTTTCGTATCCATTGCTGAATTTTTGTCCAGGTTTCAATTTAAATTTCACATATACAGAAATATCAGTTATATCTTTATAACTATTATCCATCGCAATTTCAGAATTCGCTATTGGGGTCTCACAACGTGCACAATAAGCAAGGACTCTCACTCCTTCATAAACCAAATCCTTTTTATTCATTTCACCAAGCGCCCACCAAACAGACTCCATGAACGTATTGTCCATAGTTTTGTATCCATTCTTAAAATCCACCCAGCGTCCTATACGCTCGATACCTACTTCCCATTCTTTGTCGAATTGCAAAACCTTACTTCGTGCGTATTCAACGAATTTATCTATACCGAGTTTTTCTATCTCATTATGTCCTGCTATATTTAATTCTTTTTCTACCAAGTGTTCTATGGGTAGTCCATGACAGTCCCAACCCCATTTACGAGGAACATGATATCCACGCATAGTCTGATATCTACCTATAACGTCTTTTGCTGTACTACCGAGTACATGACCATAGTGTATCTGCCCTGTTGCAAAAGGAGGACCATCGTAGAAAACATAATTCCCTTTTGGAGCGTCCTTGCTTAAACTTTTTTCAAAAGTTTTATGCTCACGCCAAAATTCAAGAACTTTTTCTTCTCGAAGAGCAACCTCTGACTTTGTGTTATTTTTATTTTCTTCCATATAATTATTTAAATTAAAAAATCCCGTCCTTAAACAATAATAAAAATTACTGCTTAAGGACGGGATTCCCGTGGTACCACCTTAATTACTTCTTAATTTTAGCTATGACGGGCTTCCCCGTTGAGGTCTACTCGGTTTTCACCTTTATTCCCAAAGCACGCCCCGTCGCTCGTGAGTGACAGGACGAAAGAGTGATATCTCTTTCATTGCTTGTATAGTGATAATAACCAAAATATTTCATTTTGTAAATAGAAAACAAAAAGACCTGGTTACTTGTTCAAAACAAGTAACCAGGTCCATAATACAATTATCTAAAGTATTAACTACGTAATCTTTTAAGTAAAACTTTCTTTTTACCTTCTAAAAACTCTATTTTTTCGTTTAAAAGTTCTCTATGTTTTTTCTCTGCGTCTAAACAAAATTGTAAGGCTATTCGAAGTCCTTGATTAGCCATTAAAATTTTTCCAGGAACACCTGTTGCTTCGGCAACTTGAAGTCTTCTTTTAGCAGCAGCTACTTTTCTTTTTTCTATCGCTATTTCTTTTTTTACAGCAGCGATTCTTTGATCAAGATCCATGGCAGTAATTTTAAAAAGTGAACTTATGATTTTTTATTTCAAAGAAGCCAAAGATTTTTTAATCCTTTGGACTTTTCCCTCCTCTACTTTTTGCGCGTCTTTCAAATTTCTTTGATACTTAATCACCATAATTCTATATCTTTTTAAGATAATTAAGTATAGTGTAAGTTTTGCAAACCTGTTTTGGGTTTCTGCAAGTTCGTAAGTGCTTTTAGCACTTTGAACTTTTCCAGAATACTCATCAAGCGCAGTTTTTTGTTCAGCTAGAGTAGCCATTGTTAAGGAATTTAGATGTGAAGAAAAATTCAAATTTCAAAAGAGTTAAAATCTAAATTCTTCCTCACATATATCTAAAAATAGATTACAATATATTGACACAAAAGTCAATATTACATCTTCTCAGGTGCTTCTATGCCTAAAAGGTAAAGACCGTTTTTCATCACCTCTGAAAAAGCAAAAGTAAGTGCTACTTTATATGCAGAAGTTGGATCTTCTTTATTTATTATTTGAGTATTACCATAAAAGCTATTATATGTGCGTGAAAGCTCTATAAGATAGTTCGCTACATAGTGTGGTTCGAATTCACTCGATGCACGATATACGACTTCAGGAAAACGATACAGCATTTTCTCAAGTTGGGTAATTTCTTCTCCTGTATTTTCTACACTTGGCTCTATTCCTTCCTTTTTTGCTTTTTCCACCAAAGTACGAGTACGAGCATAAGAATACTGCATATATGGACCAGAGTCCCCTTCAAATGAAATAGATTTTTCAAAATCGTAAATCACATCACTTCCCGCTCCTTGTTTGAGTATTGAATACTTAAGTGCAGCGACACCTACCTGAATAGATATTTTTTCTTTTTCATCTTGAGGTAAGTCTCTGTCTTTTATTTTCTCTAGGATTGATTCACTCACATCTTTTATCAAAGACTCTCCTGTTATCACATTTCCTTTTCTGGAGCTCATCTTACCCGTAGCAAAGCGGAGCATACCGTGAGTCACATGCTTCATGCGCACTTCGTAGTCTGGATGAATAAGTGAAATAGCTTTCTGGACTACACGCATATAGTCCCCTTGTTCTATGGCTGTGATAACGATAGACATGTCAGGATTTACTTTTTCAAACTTCGTCATAGTGAGGCCTATCTCTTTTGCTTCGTACGTAGGAAGTCCTTGAGAATTTATGAACACCCTAGTATGAAGCTTTGCATCATGGTCTTCCCCTTTGAAAACCACAGCACCGTCTGACTCTGTAAAAACTTTTGGGGTATTTTCTAACACAACCTTTTTACCAATAGGAGCCATGACTGACTCAAAATAATAATGCTCAAATTTTGAACCTAGTTTTTTATATACTCCTTCAAATGCTTCGAGCGTAATAGCCCTTCCCCAATCATACGCTTCATTTATTTTATCATCACTTCTTTCATATACTTTTTTATTTATTTCATCTATTTCTTTTTTTATTTCAGGATCATCTTCGTATGCAGTAGCACCTTCACTGTAACAAACACCAATGTAGTCTGCTTTTTCGGCCACAGAAAGATTTTCTTCGGGCATACCTTTTTTCAAAATTGCCCAAATAGCTTTCGCTACATGCGGACCAACGTCTCCTTGATAGATAGCGTGTACAGTCTCCGCTCCTCCATACTCCACGAGCCTCGCCACGGATTCACCTATGGCATTACTCATCAAATGCCCAATATGAAAAGGCTTGAAAGGATTCGGGTCAGTGTATTCCACCATAATCTTTTTACCTGAAAATGTTTTATTTTTTCCAAAATCTTTATTTTCTAAAATTTCTTTTATACTTCCTACAAAAAATTCTTTAGATAAATAGAAATTTATAAACCCAGCACCGGCCACCTCAATCTTCTCTATCATGTCAAGGGGAGTCCTTGACATCTTACTCATAATTTTCTCTGCGATCTCTCGAGGATTCTGCCCCAACTTTTTAGACAGTGCCATGGCCACATTTGTAGAATAATCTCCCATCTTCAAATCTCCTGGGTGCTCCACGACAAAGTCCGTACTTTCTATTCCCAAGTTTTTTAAAGATTCTTGAATTAAATTTTTTATTTTTGATTCCATTGTTATCTGATATTGTTATTTTGCAAAGAATTTTAAGAAACGCGGGTCCCCTGTCCTTTTGACTCCGAGGGCGAGGTTTCAAAAATTCTTTGTAAAATTAAACCTATTTATGCCCAGTGCTCCCTTCGCGACCTTCGCCTCGAACAGTCTCCGAAAGGTCGCTTACTTCTACAATATCACAATCTTCGAATTTTTGAATAAGCGTCTG
>JBBTSS010000009.1:0-22440 GCA_038064635.1 Patescibacteria group bacterium | reverse complement strand
TAATATTCCTGTTTCTTATTTAGAAAAGGTTATTTACTTTGCGGGATACATCATCACAAAAGTTCACCAAGAAGAAAAAGATAATGTTATATCTGATCTAGAAAAAGAATACAAGAGTAAACTAAAAAATTCTGCAGACGATGAAACAAAAGAAAAATTAAAGAATTTACTTTCTGTTACTAAAAAAGAAATCAATGAAATTTTCGAAGGAAAAGTATTGAATGAAATTTCATTTCATCATTACTCTTTGAAATACGGAACTTGTTTTGAAGCAAATATAGGAGCTGAAGCTATCTACACTATCTTTAAGAATTTAGACTTAAATAAACTTAAAGCTCATACAGAAGGTATGCTTGAGAAGGCAAGTGGTGCAGAAAAAGAAAAACTCCAAAAGAGACTTTCTTTGATCCGTGCGATGATTTATGCAGATATTCGTCCAGAATGGATGTTCTTGACTGTGATTCCAGTTATTCCTCCAGTACTTCGCCCGATGGTTGCGCTCGACGGTGGACGTCATGCTACTTCAGATTTAAACGACTTGTATCGTCGTGTGATAAACCGAAATAATCGTCTACGAAAATTGAAAGAAATAAATGCACCGGATGTTATTCTTAGAAATGAAAAAAGAATCATTCAAGAAGCAGTAGACGCTCTTATCGATAACTCAATAGCGAAACAAAATGACTCTGTTGCTATGAGTCAATCACAAAAGAGACCGTTGAAATCTCTATCAGACAACTTGAAGAGTAAACAAGGTCTTTTCCGTCAAAATCTTTTGGGTAAGCGTGTGGACTACTCAGGACGTTCTGTTATTGTTGTTGGTCCTCAACTTAAGCTTAATCAATGTGGACTTCCAAAACACATGGCATTGGAACTTTTCCGACCATTCGTTATTTCAAAAATTCTTCAAGCTGAACTTGCATTTAACATTCGTGGTGCAAATAAATTGATAGAAGAAAGAACTCCAGAAGTATGGGCAATGCTCGAAGAAGTTATACAAGGAAAATATGTATTACTAAACCGTGCTCCTACTTTGCACCGTCTTGGTATACAAGCTTTTAATCCTATTCTTATCGAAGGAAACGCTATTCAAGTTCACCCACTTGTTTGTTCTGCTTTCAATGCTGACTTCGATGGTGACCAGATGGCAGTATACGTACCTCTTTCAGAAGAAGCTCAAGCTGAAGCAAAGAATTTGATGGCTGCAAATAAAAACTTATTGAAGCCTCAGAATGGTAACCCTATCGTTCATCCTAGTAAGGATATGGTGCTCGGAAGTTATTGGATGACCAAAGGAGTAGATGGTGAAATTGGAGAAGGAAAATATTTCTCTAGTCCAAATGCTGCTGTAACTGCGTATGAATACGGAGTAGTTTCTCTACGTGCAAAGATAAAGGTTTTATCTACTGAAACTCTTAAATACAAAAAATATGAAGGTGGTATGTTTGATACAACTGTTGGAAAAATATTATTTAACAGTATTTTGCCAAACGATTTCTCTTACATAAATGATGAGATGAATCAAAAGAGACTTTCTGACCTTGTGGATGAACTGATCATGCACTATGGAATAGACATGACTCCACCCGTACTTGATAAGATTAAAGAATTTGGATTTAAGTACTCAACTCTTTCTGGTATCACTTGGGGACTTGATAACGTTAAAGTTCCAGTTGAAAAAGAAGAAATTATTGCTAACGGAAGAAAACAAGAAGAAGAAATTCGTGAACAATGGAGTGAAGGACTTTTGTCTGATAAAGAAAGATACCAAAAGATTATTGAAGTTTGGACTCATGCAAAGAAAGACTTAGAAAAAGTTCTTCCTAAGGCACTCGACAAAAATGGTTCTGCTTTTGATTTGTTTACGTCCGGTGCAAGAGGATCTATGGGTCAGCTTATTCAGATGAGTGGAATGAAAGGACTTATCCAGAACAACCAAGGTAAGACTCTTGAATTCCCAATTATTCCATCATACAAGGAAGGTCTTTCACCTATTGAATATTTCGTTACTACTCACGGTGCTCGTAAAGGTGCATCTGATACTGCTCTTAACACTGCAAAAGCTGGTTATCTTACAAGAAGACTTGTAGACGTATCACAAGACGTGGTTATCACAGAAGAAGATTGTGGAACAAAAGAAGGTAAATTAGTTAGCCATGAAAATATCTCTGGTATCGAAATTTCACTTTCAAAAAATATTCGTGGACGTGTACTCGCAACAGACTTGAAAGATAAAGAAGGTAAGGTTCTTTACAAGAGAGGATTCCTTATTACAAAAGAAGAGGCGCATGTTATTGAAGAGCTTGGTTTTACTGAAGCTTATGTAAGAAGTCCTCTTACTTGTCGTACAGCACACGGACTTTGTCAGATGTGTTATGGACTCGACCTTGGAAGAAACCACCTTGTAGACTTGGGTGAAGCGGTTGGTATTATTGCAGCTCAAGCTATCGGTGAACCTGGAACTCAGCTTACGCTTCGTACTTTCCACGCTGGAGGTGTTGCAGGAACTGACATTACGACTGGTCTTCCTCGTGTTGAAGAAATTTTTGAAAAGAGAATTCCAAAGAATCCAGCTGTTGTTTCTCAGACAGATGCAGAAGTTATAGAAGTAAAAGATAAAGATGGAAAAGATAAAACAATTAAAGTATTATCTGATTCAAAAGTAGACGGTAAACCAAACGAGATAGAATACAGTGTGCCATTTATGAGAATACCGATTGTAAAAGTCGGAGATAAAGTAAAAGCTGGAGAACTTCTAACAGACGGATCTGCTGACATAGGAGAAATATTTAAAACAGGTGGAAAAGACATGGTTGAAGAATATATAATTCGTGAAATCAATAAAGTTTACGAATTACAAAGTGCTTCTATTTCAAGAAAACACACTGAGATAATAATTCGTCAAATGTTCTCTCGAAGAAAGATAAAAGATGCTGGAGAAACAAACTTCTCTATTGGAGACATTGTAGAAAATACAGCTCTTATCGAAGAAAATATCCGAGTGACTGGTATTAGTGCAAGAGAAGCTAAAGCAGAAATAATCGTTCTTGGTATTACTGAAGTTTCACTTCGTACAAAGAGTTGGCTTTCAGCTGCTTCATTCCAAAACACAAACCGTGTGCTTATTGAAAATGCAGTTAAGGGAGGAGTGGACTACCTCCGAGGTTTAAAAGAAAATGTTATTATCGGACGACTTATTCCAGCTGGAACAGGTTTTAGAAAGAATAAAACTGCTCCAATAGTAACAGCAGAAGAATAAAATAAAAAAAGATGCACTCTCCTGTCTCTAAAATAAAGGAGAGACTTACCATCGAAGACGTAGTCTCTTCTTACATAAAAATTGAGAAGGTAGGCCCAAATTTTAAGGCCAAGTGTCCGTTTCACAACGAAAAGACACCTTCTTTTTTCATCTCACCAGAGCGAGGTACTTATTACTGTTTTGGTTGTGGTGCGAAAGGAGATGTCTTTAGTTTTGTGGAAGAATTTGAAGGGCTTGATTTTAAGGGTACATTAAAACTTTTAGCAGAACGTGCCGGTATACCACTGCAGAGTTTTAATCGAGAAGAAGAAAGTGAAAAAGATAGGCTTCACAAAGCTATGGAAGAAGCTACTTTATTTTTTATAAATAATTTAAAACAAGAAAAAGAAGTTTTAAATTATTTAAATGAAAGAGGGTTGCAGGAAAAAACTATAAAAGATTTTAGGATTGGTTATGCAAAAGCAGACTGGACAAGCCTGTACCTATATTTAAAATCTAAAAAATTCACTGACTATGAGATAGAAAAAGCAGGGTTAGCAAAAAAAGGGGATAAGGGTACTTATGATAGATTTAGAGGACGAGTTATGTTTCCTATTATGGACTCTAGTGGACGAGTTATTGCTTTTTCTGGAAGAATATTTATTGACGATGAAAAGTCTGCAAAGTATTTGAATAGTCCAGAAACACCAATATTTACAAAATCAGCAGTATTGTATGGTTTAGATAAAGCAAAAGATTCTATAAGGAAAAATAATTTTTCTATTCTTGTAGAAGGACAGATGGACTTGCTTATGTGTCATCAAGCAGGTTTTCGAAACACTATTGCAACTTCCGGTACAGCTTTAACTGATCAAGAAATAAATGCAGAAAATGTAGTTTCAAATTTAGGATTAGTTCGTCGTTTGTCAGAAAATATTGTTCTTGCTTTTGATGCCGATAAAGCGGGACTCAATGCTACTCATAGAGCAGGGAAGATAGCATTGTCTTTAGGTATGAATGTAAAAGCAATAGAGATGGAAGAAGGAGTCGACCCAGCTGATCTTATTTTGAAAAACGGAGTAGATGCTTGGAAGAAAAGTATTAGAGAATCAAAACACTTGATAGAATTTTTTATAGATTCTGTGCTAAAAAAGAGTAAAGATATGCGGATGGTAGGGCTCGAGATTAAGAAAGAGGTGTTACCTTTTGTAAACTCATTGCCAAGTGCGATAGAGAAAGCTCATTTTTTAAAGAAAATTCATGATTCTACAAATATACCATTGAATGCTTTAGAAGAAGATTTAAAGAAAGTGCACGAAGAGTTGAAAAATGAGAAGAGGGAATTGGAAGAAATTACCTTAAGCCAGAACAAGCTTTTTCGTAAAGACTATATTTTGAATCGTATTTTAGGTATTATATTTTGGCAGAAGACCATAAAAGAAAGTTCTATTAGTTTAGAAAATACAATAAAAGAACTTGAGAGGATTTTAGACAAAAAAGAAAAGGACATTTTTGAGAACGTAGAAAACAAGAAAGAAGATTTAATATTTGAAGCAGAGACATTTTATAATACAAACCTTTCTTTAGAGAGAGACGTGGGTGAATTGTTGGCAAATCTAGAGGAAGAGAATTTGAAAGAAAAATTAGCGAAGATGATGTGGAGTTTACAGAAAGCAGAAGAGGATAAGGATGTAGGAAAATCAAATGAAATCTTAAAAGAATGTCAGATTATAAATAATAAAATACAAGATATAAAAAATAGTCGTAAAAAATAATTATAAGATGAGCCTATATGAAGAAACAAATAAAAAATAAAAAAGTGAATAAAAAAATAAAGACTACAAAGAAGGTTGCAAAGAAAATTGTAAAAAAAGAAAAGAAAATAATAAAGAAAGTTCCTAAGAAAGTAGTTAAAAAAGTAAAAGTAAAATCTGCACCAAAACTTGTTAAAAAGCCAAAAGTAGCAAAAGTTGTAGTAAAAAAAGAAAAAAAAGTAAAAGAAATAAAACAACCGGTAAAAAAGCTTACCTCTGCTGAAAGAAAAGCTGAAGAGCTGGACAAGAAGTCTAATGAGCTTATAGCAAAAGGACGCAAAAGAGGTTTCATTACTTACGATGAAATTTTGAAAACTTTTCCAGACATCGAAAATAATATTCTATTTTTAGATGAATTGTATGAAAAATTTGCAACTGCAGGTATTGACGTACTTGAAGGTGGAAACTTGCTTAATCTAGACATAGATCTAAATGATAAAGATCTAAATAAAGGAGGTATTCATGATTCTATTCAAATGTACCTAAAGGAAATTGGTCAGTATCCTCTTATTTATGCAAATGAAGAAAAGGATCTAGCGAAACGTATCGAGCAAGGTGATGAAGAAGCAAAAAATTTACTTGCTAGAGCAAACCTTCGTTTGGTCGTTTCTATTGCTAAAAAGTATGTAGGAAGAAGCGCAAACTTAACACTCCTTGATTTGATTCAAGAAGGTAATTTAGGACTTTTTAAAGCCGTTGAGAAATTTGACTGGACTAAAGGGTATAAATTCTCTACTTATGCAACTTGGTGGATACGTCAGTCTATCACTCGTGCATTGGCTGATCAGTCTAGAACCATCCGTATTCCTGTCCATATGGTTGAGACTATCTCTAAGTATAAACAAATACACAGAAAATTAAGCCAAGATTTAGGCCGAGAACCTCTTGCTGAAGAGATTGCGACCGAGATGGGTATACCAGTAGACAAGATTCATGTGATTGAAAATATTAATCAAGAAACTATCTCACTTGAACAACCGATAGGAGACGATGACGACAAATCAACTTTAGAAAACTTTATCCCTGATGATAAGATTTTACGTCCAGATCAGGAGTCTTCAAGAAGAATACTGGGAGATCAAATTCGTGAAGTTCTTGATGAGTTGAATCCAAAAGAAAGAAAGATACTTGAGATGCGTTATGGTTTACTTGATGGTATTCAACATACGTTAGAAAGAGTAGGGGAAGAGTTTGGAGTGACCCGTGAGCGTATTAGACAGATTGAAGCGAAGGTGCACGATAAACTTCGAAGTCACGAAAAAATTTCAAGACTTAAAAATTACTTTGATTAAATAATAAAAAAAACGACTAGATTAATCTAGTCGTTTTTTTTATTATTTTGAAGATTATTTTAATAAATAATCCAATCTTTCTTTTAAGCCTTCAAAGTCTTGAGAGCCTTCTATGATATCAACAACTTCACCATTTATGAGTATTGCACTAGTTGGAGTACCTTTTACTCCTAATTTTTTTCCATCCATGATGTCATTTTCTATCTTGTTTTCGTATTTTCTGTCTTCAAGACATTTTGTAAATATACCTATATCTGCCCCCATTTCTTTTGCTAGGTCAAATAGTCCTTCTACTGGGAAAGAGTCGTTGGAGCGTGTTCGATTATATAATTCATTTGTATATTTCCAAAACATATCATTGCCACCTTGTTCCCAGACGCATTCTGTCGCTTCGGCCTCTTTAAATGCTTTTTCATGTAATTGAGGTATTGGATAATGTCTGTAAACCCAAGCTAGATCCCCATTGTAAGCGACCACGATGCTTTGCATTGTTTCATGGAATCTTTTACAAAATGGACACTCGGTATCAGAATACTCAACAATTACTATCTTAGCATTAGGGTTACCAATAATATGTTCATCTACTGAAACAGGTCTTATTTGATTTTCTGTTGCTTGATTATCGTTTGATTTTTGTAAAGGAGGTTTATTGCCACCTAAAAATATAGCTAATCCTACGAATAAAAGTACTATTATTACTGATAAAATAATTTGTTTTTGTTTGTTTTCTGGTTTCGGCGCACTATTTATTTGTGTATTTTCATTAATATTGTTATTTTCCATTTGTATTTTGGCTTTAAGTAGCCCGTTCATTGTTAATGACTCTATTGTAGCACTTTTCTTACCTTATGTTATAATTTACTTATTGAAAGGTCTTTTTATTAAATTAATCTAAATACTCCTTTGGGAGTATCATAAAAAAATTATATTATGTGTTGTAATTCAAATGGTTGCTGTAAAAGTACAGGATGTGTGATGAGTATGGTTGCGAAGATATTAGTAGTTGTAGGAGGTTTGAATTGGGGACTTGTTGGAGCTGGATTATTAGCAGGAAGCATGATGCCTTGGAATTTGGTCAATATGTTATTGGGTTCTTGGCCTATGGTAGAAGCTATTGTATACCTATTGGTAGGTGTTTCTGCTTTAGTTGTAGCTTTTGGTTGCCCATGCAGTAAATGTAAGGCTGCTTGTGGTACTTGCGCAGTAGAAGGAAAAGAAAATAAAATGGACAGTGCTGCTCCAAAAATGGAATAAACTAGGTTTTTTCACTACAAAACCCTTTGACTGAAAAGTCAAGGGTTTTGTTGCTTTTGGTCTTAAAAAGTGGTAGTATTTATGTAATATGGATGGAATAGTCAGCATAATATTCTTTGTGCTTGTTTTTTTAGCACTTTACGTGCAGGTTTTTTTTCTTGTTACTTTTATTGAGAATCGTAAAAAAATAGTTACCAGAAAAGGTGAGATAAAGCTTAAAAATTATCCAATGGTGACCGTGGTGGTGCCATGCTGGAATGAAGAAAAAACGATATTTAAAACAGTACAATCATTGCTCGACATGAATTACCCAAAGGATAAATTGGAGGTTTTTCTTGTTGATGATGGTTCTAAGGATAATACTTGGGAAGTAATACAATCTTTTAAAAAATACGAAAATATAAAAATCTTTCATAAAGAAAATGGAGGGAAATATACTGCGCTTAACTTAGGACTCGAAAATTCAAAATCTGATTTTTTTGGTTGTTTGGATGCAGATTCTATTGCTCATCCAGAATCATTAGTTCGTATAATGAGTTATTTTGAAAGGGATCCAAATACGATGGCCGTTGCCCCTTCTATTATTGTTCATAATGCAAAAACAGTAATTCAAAATGCTCAAACAGCTGAGTACTATATGGCAGTTTATGTGAAGAAAATGCTTGGTTTTTTGGGGGCTATTCACGTGACTCCTGGCCCTCTTACTATCTTTAAAAGAAAGGTGTTTGATAATTTGGGTCCTTATAGACATGCACATAATACTGAAGATATGGAGATTGCTTATAGAATGCAAAAGAATCATTACAAAATAGAACAATGTAATGACGCATACATATATACAAACACACCAGCAACGGCCGTGAAGCTTTATAAACAGAGGCTTAGATGGATATATGGATTTATAAATAACACCATAGATTACAAAGGTATTTTATTTAAAAGAAAGTATGGGAATTTTTCCATGTTTACAGTCCCAGCTGGTATTGTATCTATATGTGCTGCAAGTTATGTCTTTTTTAGATTCTTGTACGAGACTGGTAATTTTATATATGAAAAATTTATTCAAGTAAGTACTGTTGGGTTTAATGTTTCTTTTAACCCGAATTTTGATCCATTTTTTATTAATACGCATTTTTTCCTTTTCATCACTATTATGTTGTATTCTTTGGTTATTTTTTCTATGGTATTGGGTAGGAAAATAGTAAGCGGAAAGTGGACTTTTTCTAAAGACATGTTTTATTTCTTCTTTATTTTCAGTCTTATTGCACCTATTTGGCTCATGAAGGCAGTTTATAGTACATTACTCGTTAAGAAGCCAGCTTGGAGATAAATATATGGAAAATAATCAATTTGAATGGAAAAAATATATAATAGTTTTTTTTATAACTGTCTTACTTTTTGTTACAGCGAGTTATGTAAGTAATTACTTTAATAATAAAAAAATAGGACAATTGAAGGTGATCCAGGACCAAATATCTATCGATATACTTTCCTCTGAAACTCAGTTTTCATTGTTATCAGACCTATCTTGCAAATCAGTATCAGATTCCTTTCTTTCTGGAGAACTCAATGAATTTGGTTCAAAGCTTGAATGGGGAGAGAAGAATCTTGGAAACGACGAAGAGGTTTCTTATTTAAGAAAATATTATTCTTTACTACAAATCAAAGATTATCTTTTAATGAAAAAGATTTCTTCTCGTTGTGGTATTAAATCTGCTTTTGTTTTGTATTTCTATACTACTGCTGAGAACTGTACAGAATGTCTAAAGCAGAGTCTTGCGTTGTCTAAATTGAAAGAGAAGTATCCAATGCTTCGTGTGTATTCTTTTGATTACAGTACGGACTTATCTGCGGTTCGGTCAATGCTTGAGATTTATAAGATTGAGGATACTAAATTACCGGCTCTAGTGGTCTCAGATGACGTTTTGACAGGGTTTAAATCTGTTGATGAACTTGAGGTTATAATCAAGAAAACATTCAAATTAGAAGAGAAAGAGACTGTTAAAACAGAAGAAAATAAAATTAATTAAATAAATATAATAAAAAGACTCCAACCTAGGTTGGAGTCTTTTTATATTGGAGCCGCCTCTCAGACTTGAACTGAGGACCTTCGCTTTACAAAAGCGTTGCTCTACCAACTGAGCTAAGGCGGCTTGTGTTATTTTGTTTTCAATATGTTTACTTAGTTATCTTGTTTTGTTATCTACCAAGACAGCTAAGGCGGCCTACTGAAACAACTTATATAATCTACACTATTTCAAAAACTAATTCAAGCCCTCTTCTTCTTTGATCTTTTCTTTAATGGTGCGAATCTTTCTTTTATAATCTCCCATCATTTTTAAGAATTTAGACACTTCTTTCTTTTCAACTACTTTTTTATTCTTACGAACGTATTTATTGTGAAGGTTTTTTACTGTATCTTTAACTTCACTATATTTATTCTTGAATAAGTGGGAAGACTTTACATAAATTCTAAGGCTTGAAACTAAAACAATGTATCCATATATTTTAAATTTTCTTATTGTGATGACCTTTATCTCTTCTAGGTCAGGTACATCAAGGATAAGTTCTGTATCTTCTTGTGTGTTTATATCTTTTTGCAATACAACTCTACGCATCACCATAAAAGTGATAGAGAAGAGTGATATAAAAAATAAAGATAAATAAATGTACATTGTTTTAGTTTAACCCCCAGCCTCCTTAGATAGCGTATTTTTTGACTGCGACTATCTTTGCTTTGTTTTGGTCTAGTAGTTGTGAGATAGTTTGATCACCGTTTTTGATGAAAGCCTGATCCATTAGAGTCTTTTCTTTGAAGTATGTTGAGATTTTTCCTTCAAGCATTTTTTTCTTTATTTCTTCCGGTTTGTCTATGGTAGATACTTCCTTTTCAAATATCTCAGTCATTGTTTTCTTTATCTCTTCGTCTACATCAGCATTTGTGATGTATTCAGGTTTCATGGCTGCTATGTGCATAGCGATATCTTTTGCTAGTTCAGGACTTCCTCCTTCGAGAGATACTATTACAGCATTTTTATTATTGTGTACGTAATTTCCTACGACAGACCCTATAACTTCAAATACTTCACCAAGTTCAACTTTTTCTCCAGTTTTTTGAATAACTCCATCTATCATTTCTTTTGAACCTTCTTTCATTTTTTCTACTCCTTCTGAAAGTACCTTTTCTGTAAGGTCATTTAAAAGTTTTAAGAAGTCTTCATTTCTTGAGACAAAGTCTGTTTCGCAATGTAGGGCAACTAGTACAGTCTTGTCCCCAGCATTTTTGATAGCCACAGCACCGTCTGCTGCATTTCTATCTGCTTTTTTTAAGGCAATATCAGAACTAGTCTTTTTTAATATAGCGATAGCTTTTTCCATGTCTCCCTCTGCTTCTTCAAGCGCCTTACGGCACTGCATCACAGAGATACCAGTTGAATTTCTAAGTTCCTTTACTAACTCAGTTGTTATTTGTATTGACATACTATTTATTTGTTAAGCTTTTAAATTTTGAGTTCCAGCTGTGCTCTTGTAAGCATTAGCGATGTGATTTGTGAAAAATTTGATAGACATACTACCTGCATCATTTGCGAGTATTGGGTAATCTACTCCTTTCATGTTTGAGTCAGAATTAAGTAATCCTATGACTGGTACATTTGAAGTCTTGCATTCAGCTAATGCTATATGTTCTTTTTTAGTATCTACGATAAATACTGCGTCCGGAGTCTTCTTTACTCCCACCAATCCAGAGTAATACTTTGAAAGTCTTTCCATTTTTTTAGACAAAACCACTCTTTCTTTCTTTGTATATTTATCAAGTCCTCCGGAAAGACTGTCTTTTCGGTAGTTTTCAAGTTCAGCTATTCTTTTTTTGATTTCAGAGAAATTACTTAGAGTTCCTCCGATCCATCTTTCTGCTACGTACGGCATACCTAGAGATTCAGCCATACTTACTACTGCTTCTTTTGCTTCGGGTTTTGTTCCTACGAAAAGGATAGTTTTATTCTTTGCTCCTAGAGATTTTACGAATTCAGTTGCAACTTCTAACATAGCAGCTGTCTTTTCTAGGTCTATGATATCTGTTTTGTTCTTAGTTGTATATATGTAAGAGCTGGTAGAAGGGTGTCTTCGAGACTTTCCGTAACCATAGTGTGCTCCTGCTTTGAACATATTTTCTATTAAATTTTGGCTGTTATCAGTTTTTTGCATATGAACCATACTATCAGAAAGTGGTGCATTTTGCAACTTCTAGAGGCCTTTATTCTATCTTTGACCAAAAGGGTTTTTTCGGGTAAGATGGCCTTATGAGACAATCAAAACTTTTCACTAAAACAAAAAAAGAAGCACCAACAGATGAAGTATCCAAGAATGCCGAGCTTCTTATTCGTGCTGGATTTGTTCATAAAGAGATGGCAGGGGTTTATTCTTACTTACCATTAGGTTTTAAAGTATTTAAAAAGATCGAAAACATTATTCGAGAAGAGATGAATGCTATTGGTGGACAAGAACTAATCCTTACAGCTTTGCAAGAGAAAGCGACATGGGAACCAACCAACCGTTGGAGTGATGAAGTGGTTGATAATTGGTTTAAAACAAAATTAAAAAATGACACAGAACTTGGTCTTGGTTTTACTCACGAAGAACCTTTAACAAAGTTGATGAAAGATTTTGTACAGTCATACAGAGATTTACCTTTTTCTGCGTATCAGTTTCAAACAAAATTTAGAAATGAAACTCGTGCAAAAAGTGGGATTATGCGTACTCGCGAATTTGTCATGAAAGATCTTTATTCTTTTTCTAAAGATGAAGCTGAACACATGGAGTTCTACGAGAGGGCAAAACAAGCTTATATAAATGTTTTCAAACGCGTTGGTATAGGACATCTGACTTATCTGACATTTGCGTCCGGTGGAGTTTTTTCAAAATACTCTCATGAGTTTCAGACATTAACTTCTGCTGGAGAAGACACTATATATGTAGATGAAGACAAGTCTATTGCTATAAATCAAGAAGTTTTTAATGATGAGGTACTAGAAAACCTAGGTCTACAAAAAGAAAAACTTGTAGAGCATAAGGCAGTAGAAGTAGGAAATATATTTACTTTAGGAACACGTTTCGCCGATGCTCTGGACTTAACTTATCAAGACGAACAAGGGGAAAAGAAATCTGTATTTATGGGTAGTTATGGTATTGGTCCTGGGCGTCTTATGGGTACTATCGTAGAAGTTCTCTCTGACGATAAAGGTATTATCTGGCCTGAGTCTGTTGCACCATTTATAGTTCATTTACTTGCACTAGGTGAAGATGATGCAGTGAAAGTTGAGGCAAATAAAGTTTACGAAAGACTTTTAGAAAATAATATTGAAGTTTTATTCGATGACAGAGCAGGACTCTCTGCTGGAGAAAAATTCGCTGATGCTGATTTGCTCGGTATGCCTGTTCGTGTGGTAGTATCAGCTAGAAGTATGAAAGAAAATGGTGTAGAGGTAAAGAAAAGGACAGAAGAGAAAGGGCGGGTTGTAACGATAGATGATTTATTAAAGACTTTAAAGGATAATGTTTAAAAAATTCTACAAATTAATTTCAAATGATATAGGTATAGATTTAGGTACTGCAAATACTCTCGTCTATCTGAAAGGGCATGGTATCGTCATAAACGAACCTTCTGTTGTCGCTGTAAATGTAAAAACAAATCAAATTTTAGCTGTTGGAGAAAAAGCAAAAGAAATGCTTGGACGTACACCAGGACATATACGAGCTATTCGTCCACTTGTTGATGGGGTTATTTCTGATTTTGAAGTAACAGAAGAAATGTTGTCTTATCTCATAAATAAAGCAGATAAAATGTCTCCAAAACTTGGGCGCCCTAGAGTCGTTGTTGGTGTACCTTCTGGTACTACAAATGTTGAATCTCGTGCAGTGTATGACGCAGCACGAAATGCGGGAGCTCGAGAAGTTTATCTTATAGAAGAACCTATGGCAGCTGCTATTGGTATACGTCTACCCATAAAAGATCCTGTGGGTTCTATGATTATTGATATCGGTGGGGGCACTACTGATATTGCCGTTATATCTCTTGGTGGAATAGTAAAATCTAATAATTTAAAGATAGCGGGGGACAGACTTAATAACGATATTATTACATATATGCGTGATGAGTTTAAAATTTTAGTTGGAGAGAAAACGGCTGAGATGGTAAAAATAGCTATCGGTTCTGTCATCCCTGGTCCTTACATGGAAGCTGAAGTCAGAGGACGAGACTTGCTTACAGGACTTCCTCGCGAAGTAGTTGTTACTGATTCAGATGTAAGAGAAGCTATCTCTGCTTCTGTGCGTGAACTCGTAGAAGGGGTAAAAGATGTGTTAGAAAATACTCCACCTGAAATACTTTCTGATGTTATGCGTAGAGGCATTACTCTTTCAGGGGGTGGTGCTTTATTAGTTGGTTTAGACCGCCTACTGCAGAGTATTTTGAAAATCCCAATATACGTCGTAGATGATCCATTGTCTGCTGTTGCTCGAGGTACAGGAGTAGTGTTAGATGATGTAGAAGCTTATAAAGAAGTATTGATTGGTAATCAAGATGAGTTACCTCCTAGATAGAAAAAATAAAAATAGACGATTTATCCAAATTACAATTGGTATTGTAGTCTTACTTTTAATTTTATTTTTCAGATCTTCAATTTTTTTGAAGTTATCTTCTGGTATTAATTTTATTTTTAGACCCTTTGTTGTAGCTGGAAATAATATTGGTAGTAAGTTTGATGATATAAACTATTTATTCTTTTCTAAAAAGAATTTATTAAAAGAAAACGAAGAAATAAAAAGTAGAATCGAAGAACTTACTTTATCTATGGCCAATTACAATTCAATTTTAGATGAAAATAAAAAGCTAAAAGAAATACTAGGAAGAAAAAATGAAAACTCAAATTTTATCTTAGCAGCTGTTTTAGCAAAACCAAACAGGTCTTTGTATGACACTTTATTGATAGATATAGGTTCAAAAGATGAAATATTTATTGGGGATTTAGTTTTCGCTTTAGGAAATGTACCAATAGGACGTGTGGCTGAAGTTTTTGAAAAGTCTTCTAAGGTTATTTTATTTTCTACAAGTAAAGAAAAAACTGAAGTTGTCATTTCTGGGAGGGACTCATTTATGGAGATAATTGGTCGCGGTGGTGGAAATTTTGAAATGATATTACCGAGAGATTTCGTATTAGAAGAAAAAACAGAAGTCGTATTACCAGGAATGAAGGCACAAGTCGTAGCTATTTCAGAAGGAGTTATCTCTGACCCACGAGACGCATTTAAAAAAGTATTATTTAAAAGTCCTGTAAATATTCAAGAACTAAAATTTGTACAAATACAAAAGTAATTTTAATAATGCAATTCAAAATAGAGAAAAAATTAAAAAATAGCAAGGGCGTTGCCGATACAGATTATCTGGGGCGTGTTGGAGTATTGAGTACTCCCCATGGAGACATATTGACTCCGTCTTTTGTGGCGGTTGGTACAAAAGCTACTGTAAAGTCGCTAAGTCCTGATCAAGTACGTGAAGCAGGTACTCAAGTAGTACTTGGAAATACTTACCATTTATTTTTACAACCAGGAGATGAGATAGTCCGTGATGCGGGAGGAATAGGAAAGTTCATGAACTGGAAGGGGCCTACGATGACAGACTCTGGAGGATTTCAAGTGTTTTCTCTGGGTGCAGCTTATGGAAAAGATATTTCAAAAGTAGTAAAAATTACCGACCCATCACTTATGATACCAGAACGTTTTGATGATTCGGATGCACCACGACTTGCAAAGATCGGGCAAGATGGAGTTTCCTTCAAGTCTCACTTAGACGGAAGTATCCATTATATTACTCCAGAGAAATCAATTCAGATTCAACACAATCTGGGCGCAGATATTATTTTTGCTTTCGATGAATGTACTTCACCAGCAGAGGATTTGAAATATCAAGAAGAAGCACTTGAGCGTACTCATATCTGGGCGAAGAGATGTTTAGAAGAACATATCAAACTAGAGAAAGAGAAGAAGGAAAATCCGAAGAAGGAGAATTTAAAAAATATATTTTCTATCGACTCGCATTCTGTCTTGAATGAAACAAACGAACTGGTCTCAGCGGATGTCGCAGAAAATACTTTTTTAAATTTTCCTCAAGCATTGTTTGGGATAGTTCAGGGTGGACGAGAAGAATCTTTGAGAAAAATGTCTGCACAAGTAATTTCAGAAATGAATATTGAAGGAAAATATTTTGACGGTTTTGGTATTGGAGGGTCTTTTGCAAAAGAAGACATGTCCACTGCTGTAAAATGGGTAAATGAAATTCTTCCAGAAGAAAAGCCTCGTCACTTGCTGGGTATAGGGGAGCCTGAGGACCTATTTATGGGCATAGAGAATGGCGTGGACTTATTTGATTGTGTATTACCTACACGGCTTGGTAGAAACGGTACTATTTATACAAAAAATGGAAAGATAATCATCGGTAATACAAAGTTTCGCAATGACCATACTCCGATAGAGGAAGGTTGCGAATGTTACACATGCAAGAATTATACGAGAGCTTATGTGGCACATTTATTTCATGGTAAAGAGATGTTGGCAGGAACTTTAGCTTCAATGCATAATTTATATTTTATTGTAAATTTGGTAAAGCGTATTAGGCAGTCAATTTTAGATGATAATTTTTTTGAATTCAAAGAGAGCTTTTTAGATACATATACAAAGGGTGATAAGTAGCTATTTACCCCGTCGTTCGCGATCGACGGGGTTTACATTTCTTTTGTTTCTGGTACTATAACTTTATTATTATATTATTTTTTTGAGCTATGCTACTCGCATTAGTTCCGTAAATAAATGGGTACAAACAAGCGGGCTTCGGCCTCAAAAAAGTTATGGAAGGTTGGTCTAAAAGATTTTAATACTCAATACTTCGACTTCAACAAAGACGGAGATTTAAACATTAAAGAAGGGCATAATATCTACAATGTGCGTTACTTAGTAGAAAAGTTTGGCACATCACTTCAGATATTGATGCCTTTTATTATTGAAGAGCGTTTGGAAGATTTAATGGATTTAGCTGATAGTGTTATTAAAAAGATAGGATATCAAGGAAAATTCTTCTATCACTATCCAATGAAAGTAAATCAAAATCGTGAAGTGGTCATGTCTATCGTTGGGGAAGGAGCTCATCTAGAGACTTCTTCATACAATGATTTATGGCTTATAAAAAGAATGCTTGAGCAAGAGAAGTTTAATCCAGACATTCGTATTCTTTGTAGTGGACCTAAAAATGATGCATATATAAATCTCATTGATGATCTTCAGCATAAAGGAGTGAAGATTTTTCCACTTATTGAAGGACCTAGTGAACTCAAGACTTTGCAACATTCAAAGTTCAACGTAGGTATTCGCCTCGATATGCCTGTAAAAGCTAGTTCTCATTGGAACAAACAACTAGACCGTTTCGGATTTTCTGCAAAAGAAATTTACGCAATGGGTGCTTTTAAGAATTTGAAGATCCTTCACTATCATGTTGGTTCTCAAATAGAGAAGCCTATGGATATTTTGATTCCTATAAAATACGCTTTAAACGTTTATTTTAAATTAAAGAAAACAAATCCATCATTAGATACCCTAGACATAGGTGGAGGAATGCCGATACCATATACAAGAACTAAGGGAGTGAGCGTTGATAAATTAATGGAAAAGATTTTTGAACTTTTAAAATCTGAATCCGAAAAACACGGAATGCCTCAACCAAATCTTATTTGTGAATGGGGTCGTTATATTGTAGCTCCAGCGCAAATAACTGTTTTTAAAGTTATTGACACAAAGCTAATTCATAAGAAGAAAAATGATGCAAAGAAATGGTATGTTATAGATGGAAGTTTTATGAATGATCTTGCAGACACTTGGGCGATAGATCAAAAATGGGCTATTGCACCAGTCAACATAAATGGTGATGAAAAACTTACTGAAGTATGGCTCGCCGGAAGTACTTGTGATTCTGATGATGTTTACAGAGGAATAGAAAATTCTGTCACTCTTCCTGATTTCAATATTGAAAACAGTAGTGAGTCTATGTACATAGCAGTTTTTGACACAGGTGCATATCAAGATGCTTTAGCTATGAATCATTGTCTGATTTCTCACCCACAGAGAATCATTGCTGAGAACGGTCATATAGTCGTAGCTCGAAAGAGAAGTACCCCTGAGGAAGTAGGTAGGTCTCTTGGTTGGAATGGTGGAGGTAAATAAAAAATGAAAAAATACATACACATATTTGTAGTTATCATATTCCTAGTAGTAGCTTTTTTTGTCTTAACATACAGAGAAAATATTAAAGATATAAGTCCAGAGGAGATAAAATACGTAGAATTAGGAAATAAAATATTAAATGTGGATTTAGCTTTGACCGCGAAAGAACAAGAGAGAGGTCTTTCTGGTAGAAAAGAATTAAAAGAAAATGCAGGAATGTTATTTGTTTTTAATTTGACTACTGTACATTACTTTTGGATGAAGGATATGAATTTCTCTATTGATATGATTTGGTTAGATGAATTTGGCCAAGTGGTATATATACAGAAAAATGTATCACCAGATTCTTATCCTACTCTTTTTGGTCCAAATAAATCTTCTAAATACGTACTCGAGACTCAAGCCGGTTTTTCTGAAAAAAATAATATAGAAGTAGGGATGAAAGCAAATTTTTCATCGAGTGTACCAATATTAAAATTTTAAAATACAAATTATAAAACCCCGATATCGGGGTTTTTTAATTTAAGTTAATTTGTTGTAGCTATTTTTCTCGCTACCCAAACTATGAGCAGTATTAAAATAAGAAGTAGTATCCATCCAAAGAAAGTGTTTGGTAAGAATGTTGCTCCAAATAGGGGATTTGCAACATTTGCATTTGTGTATGCTGTACTTACTGTTCCGTTTGTCGGTTGATATGTTGAATACGGATTTGGATTTGTGTAGTTAGTATTTGTGCTTACAGTTGTATTTACGTTAGAATTTTGAGTTGCTGTGTTTTGAACATACTTTGTATCAGTCACAACGTATTTTGTATTACGTACTATTTCTACTGTACCAGGAGTGTTTATGACTTGAGGTTGAGTAGGTTGCTGATAGTAGTATTGCTGTTGTACATATTGTTGCTGGTAAGTAGTACTAAAAGACAATATATTTCCTCTTTGAGTCTCATAACCATTATTTGCTACTAGTCTAAAGTAGTACATAGTATTTGGTTGAAGATTTTGGGCGTCTCTTGAGAACATTGTATCTATTGGAGTAGATCCTACTATTTCATGAGTAGTTTGATTTGCATAACTCAAATCCTGATAGGTACTGTATTCAAACCAAGCTGTTGTAGTATATCCACCTGGGTTCACCATACCTCTAAGAACTGCTCCGTATGTAGTCGGAGTTGCATTTGTTGTTGTTACGTATAAATTTTGTGCTTGAGCAGATGAGCCAAAAGAAAGGACCATTCCCAAGATAAGGGCCAAATATGCGCCGGTTTTAATAAAAGTTTTCATGTTAGTAACATATCATACTTTTATTCAAAAGTCAAGTAATTAATTGATTTTGTTTTTGGATGATGTATACTCGTAATGTGCTTGTATCGGGTAGTTGCTCCGACGTAAGTCGGAGAGGAAAGTCCGAACATTTATCTGCCCTTTGGGTAGGAAGTGTAATGGGTAATTCCCATATATAGTAATATATAGGTGCGAACAGAGACGCCAATGCCGAAAGGCTAGGGTTCCATTTATTTGGAATAGTCCTTAGGGTAACCATAGGAGTGAAACGGCTAAATCCTTACATGAATGCAAGATCGTGTTCGCCGCAAGGCGAAAGAATCGCTTGAGCCAAAGAGTAATTTTTGGCCTAGACAAATAACTATCATCTTATTTGTAAGACACAGAATTCGGCTTATAGATACAAGTTCATATATGAAAAATCCTCTCTCGCGAGAGGATTTTTCTGTTGGGACTTGCATTTTTTTTAGAAGTATGCTATATTGTATTTGTGAGTGTGAGGTTGTCTCACATTTTTATATAACAATATATGTGCCGCAAAAAACGCCTTCGGGCGTTTTTTGTTTTTATATGATAATAGAACAATAAATATAAAGACCAGTACAGAAAGTTTTTGAATGGTCTGGCCGAGCCTGAAGCGGAACGCTAGGGCTAGGAGAACCGAGGACCTGAAAAAATTTTACTGTACTGGTCTTTAGTATGCTAAAATATATAGCATGAATACAGGTATAGAATCTTGGAAAAATCTTTTAACTTACGCATATAATGCTTTCTCTATTCCGCTCCTTTTAAAAACTCTTTTTAGTCCATGGAAAATGGATACAGCAAAAGACGCTCATTTTTCTATTTTAGAAAGGGTAGTGTATGCTGTTTTCTCTAGAGTGCTTGGACTTGTCGCACGTCTGGGGCTGATCGGACTTGGACTTATATTTATGTTTTTAGTATTACTTACTTTTCCTTTATTTTTCTTTTTACCGATAAAAATAAGCAAAGAATATCTTTCTTCTTTAGGTAGTCTTGGTTCTGAATTGTCTTACGGTGATACGTATCATTTGAATCATGTAGGACATGACGTAGGTAGCCATATTGATTTGAGACTTTACGGTAAAGAAAAGGCAATGAGAATGATAGAGAGAGCATTATCTAAAGACAACAATCACAATGTACTTTTAGTCGGAGATATAGGAGTAGGTAAAGACACTCTGATAGATTACTTAGGTAGACTTGGTCAATCTGGACTTTCTTTTAAAGGTATACATCATCATCGTGTCGTAGAACTTCCTTTGGAAAACATTACCGAAGAGGATTTTGATAAGTCTTTAGTTGAAGCAAAAGAAGCAGGTAATGTTATTTTAGTAATAAAAAATATTCACGCTTACGAGTCTTTATATGAAAAACTTTTACCATATTTAAGTACCTCTCATTTAGCAATAGTGGCCACTACGGACTTTTCTTTTTACGATAGGGTCTTAAAAAATCATCCAGAATTTTTATCCAAATTTGAGAAGGTAGATATTTTAGCCACAAATTTTGAAGAGACTGTTGAGATATTAGTAAATTACGTAGCTTTGCATAAAGCAAAAATAAAAAAAGAAGTGTTAGGAGAATTGGTAAACCTTGCTGATAGATTTATCGCAAATCAATCAGAGCCATTGAAGTCTATTTTGATAGTAGACGAATTGCGTTCTTTGGATAAAGAAATAACTATTGAAGATGTCAGACAAATTATTTCTGACAAAACAAATATTCCGATAGGCGCCCTTGGTAAAGATGAGAGAAAGGTTTTGATAGAACTCGAAGAGACTATGCGACGTAAGATAGTCGGCCAAGATGAAGCAGTCAAAGACGTGTCTGAAGCACTTCGTCGTTTGCGTACTGGAGTGGCAGACCCTAGTAAACCCGCTGGAAGTTTTCTTTTCTTAGGACCGACTGGAGTTGGAAAAACTTATACTGCAAAGATTCTCGCTGAGAGTTATTTTGGCAGAAAAGATTCAATGATACGTTTTGATATGAGTGAATTTTCTCAGCCTGATGCTGTGAATTTATTCTCTGACAGACTTGCTTCTGTCATAGAAGAAAATCCACTTTCTCTTGTGTTTTTCGATGAGCTTGAAAAAGCACACAGGACTATTCACCAGCTTCTTTTGCAAGTTCTTGATGAGGGAAGACTTACTCGTGCTTCAGGTAGAATTGCGAATTTTAGAGATTCGATAATCATCGCAACCTCAAATGCAGGAAGTAGAGAGATAATAGAAAATCCAGAATTGAATAAAAAGAATTTAATTGACGGCCTAATAAAAAACAATACTTTCGCTCCAGAATTTTTGAATCGTTTTAGTGGAATAATTTTATTTAGACCTTTGACTTCAAAAGAAGCTAGAGACATTTCTTCACTTTTGCTTTCAGAACTTTCAGAAAGAATCTTGAAAGATAAAGGGGTAAAGATAGAAGTGACTGACGCTCTCATAGACCACATAGCTTCTGCTGGTTTTGACCCAGATTTTGGTGCTCGACCTATCAAAAGAGCGATAGAAGAGATAGTAGAAAACAAGGTTGCAGACTACATTATAAGAGGGGAAACGGGAGGAACTATCAAAATAATGTAAAAGTCTTAAAAAAGAGCCCTAAAATATTTAGGGCTCTTTTAGCTTGTCTTTATGGGCTTTTTTGGATTTGAGCGACTTAATTTTTGGCCATATTATGAGAATATGATTTGCCCTTATAGGGCTTGACTTTTTGTCTTAAGTATGCTATATTATATAGGTAAAGTGCACTTTGAAAAAGGTGCCAAAATTCTCTTAAAACTCTTTGCAAAAAGGGTAGGGGGGATATGAGGCATTCATAGATAGTTCGAATCCGCTTGAAAAATAGTGGATAGATTTACTCCGACATCGTGTCGGAGAGTTTGACGTTAAGACTTGTTCTTAACAAAACTGAGCATTAGAAAAGATGTTGTTTACCCCGTCGCTTGAGAGTGACCGGGGCAGTGTTGAAGAAAAGTGCTGAGAGAATTTCAGAGGTAGAAGAAAGAATTAAAAAATAAAATTAATTTTTTCTTCTACCTCTGAGGTAGGAGAATTTGAATCTGATCTTTTTGTTTAGCCTCTCCCAATTGGGTGAGAACTAAACAGGGAGGACTAATCAGAAATTTCAGATTCATCTAAAATTTTTTCTCACCCACTTTAATTTTTCAACATTATGCAAGTAAAATCTTTTTTATCCGCCATGCTTGTTGTAGCTCTGCTCTTCGTGATGCAGTCTGCAAAAAGCCAGTGCCCCAATCCTCCGGATTG
>JBBTSS010000008.1:0-2939 GCA_038064635.1 Patescibacteria group bacterium | reverse complement strand
CAAATACTGGCATTCGGAAGTATGGGCTTCCTGGTGGTGGCATTGAGGAATTCGATAGAACCTCAAAAAGAGCAATAGCTCGAGAACTATTTGAAGAAACAGCTCTTGATCAAAAAATCTCTTTTCGCTCTTTACAGAAAGTTGGTTGTTTCAAAAAAATAAGACCGAACGGTCTTAAAAACGACAATCATCTTTTTTTGTTAAAGCTCGATTTTGTTCCTGAGCTCAGGACAAACGATCCGGCTGAAGTTTCCAAGACCCATATTTTGGAACTTAGACAAATCATTTACCTTTACCAAAAGGGTTGGGTTCACGAAGGAAGTATCCGTTTGATTTTCCATTATTTGAATGGAAATAAATTCGGTCTCTTAAATGACCCTGTAAAATTTAATCAATTTTGTTTTTGAAAGCTCGATTTCCAGAAAAGGGGTCGAGTTTTTTTATTGTGATATACTCGTATTTATGAAAGCTGTCATTTTATGTGCAGGGGAAGGGGAAAGATTAAAACCCTATACAGAGCAAACCGCAAAGCCACTTGTATTTGTAAATCAAAAACCTATTTTGTCTTATGTTTTTAATTCTTTGCCAGATGAGCTGGACGATATTTTTATAATAATCCAAGAAAAACATAAAAGTCTTTTTGAAAGTTTTTTACAGGAATATCCACTAAATAAGAAAGTTAACTTTTTAATACAAAATCCTGAGAAGCTAGGAAGTACTTATTACGCCTTGATGACTGCGTATGAATATTTGAAAGATGAAGAAAAGTTTTTAGTTTTAAATGGAGATGATATTTTCTTGAAAGAAGACTTGGAAAGTATCATTTCGCAACCAGCTCCAACTTATGGGCTTAGTTATAAAAAATTAGATGGGAGATATAGAACATGTGACCTAGATACAGAAAATAAAATCATCACTTCTTTTCGTAGACAGACAAAAGAGGAAGAGGGGAAGGAGTTGGTTTGTTTTTCTGGAGCACTCACTTTGACTAAAGACTTTTTTTCTTATGAACCCGTGTATGTAGGGCTTGAGGCTGGGGTACCACACACACTTTTTGCAAATTCTTCAGCTGTGCATTATTTGATTCTAAAAGAATGGATACAGATAAATACTTTAGAAGACCTAGCTTTAGCCCAGAGATTATTAATTGAAGGTTAAATATCTAATTTGCCTTTAAAAAACATTTATGTTAAAGTATCCCCATTATGGCAGCAAATAAAGCAAATACTATAAAGTTTAGTCCAGTGGACATCGCAGAGCGAAAAAAGCTCGATTTTAAGGCAGGAGACACTATCCGTGTTTGGTCTAAAATCGCTGAAATGAAAGAAGGTAAAAAGAAAGGTGAGAAGGCAACTGTAAAGTTTCGTCTTCAGGCTTTCGAAGGTATCGTTCTTGCTCGAAAGCATGGTACAGAAAACGGAGCTACATTTACTGTTCGTAGAGTAGCCTCAGGAGTAGGAGTAGAAAGAATATTCCCTTTATTTGCACCGACTATTGATAAGATTGAAATAACAAAGAGAGCTAATGCTGGAAGATCAAAACTCTACTATGTACGTACTAAAGCCGTAAAAGATGTTCGAAAGAAATTACGAGCCGTGACTTCAGGAAAGGTAAAAGAAGTAGAAGTCGAGACAGAAGAAGATACAACAGAAGAAGCTTAATAATAAAAACCCCACATAATGTGGGGTTTTTATATGCTCTAGCAATATTAACTAAAGTATATTATAGTGTCTTTGTTGTTCACTTGCGCAGGTGGCGAAACTGGTAGACGTACTACCTTGAGGTGGTAGCGGGAGCAATCCCATGGAGGTTCAAGTCCTCTCCTGCGCACTATAAACAAATGAAGCGGACCATGTGTCCGCTATTTTGTTTATTGCTCGGGAGGGGAGTTGAAAGCCGGAGGTCGACGGACCGAGGCGGGGTCGCGAGATTTTTCAACAGAAAAATACTCGTGACCAAGTCCTTAAAACACATAAAAGTTGTACCCAACTTGTCCTTGACTTTTTGTCAAAGGTGTGATAGTTTTAGGAGGAATCTAAACAAATATCGTTCTTTCTATGAAAAAACAAGTTTTCGGAGCGATTTTGTTTATTTACTTAATCCTCCACACAACCGTGCTTTCAGCACAAAACCAAGTTTCTGAAAAGGAAGCAATGTTCGCTTTGTTTGTAACAGCGACAAGCTTTCAAGACTTTATTGATACCCTTACTATAAGGGACACCCTAAAGTCAGAGAATTCTTGGACTTCCTCCGTTATCATAAATGGAATTACCTTTAAAAAAGGAGGAAGTATTTATGATACCTACGTTAGGAGGTGTCGTATCGAAGTTGATGGGTTCACTATTTCGTGGGTCCCATCGTTTGGACGAGGGTGCATCTGGGTGCCGAAAGACCCAGGATTTTGTTTCACTTTTTTTGAAAAAAAAGAAGATTTCACAGGTTGGCGTTTCTTCGTGAACGAAGAAACCAACGAAAAATTGGATGATTTGAGTTTTGATTCACTCATAGAAGTAATCAAAAAACTCAAAAATTTTAAAAAATAAGGTCAAAATCGAATAATATATTCTTTTTTGACCTTTTTTAATACTTATTGCTTATAAAATATGAATAGTGTTATTATTATATTAATATTATAAATTTAATTTACTTATAAAATATATGTTTGATTTTAACCCAGAAATAAATAAAGATAGTAATGAGAAAGTAGCAGAAATGCTAAACAAAAAAGATCTACCAAAACATGAAGTTTCTTTTGACTCAGAAAGAGAACACAAAGAAGCAGCAGGTAAAGGAACATTTAACCCTTTCGGAGGAAAAAAATTAGAAGAAGCTGAAGAAGATAAAGAAGAAAAAAAAGGAGATGAGACCGAAGGTGGAGGAGAAGGTGGTTTTGAATTTGGAACAGGTGGCCCTATCACTCTAGGATCTGCTGTATTTGA
>JBBTSS010000007.1:9162-66399 GCA_038064635.1 Patescibacteria group bacterium | reverse complement strand
GATTGGAGTACATCCGAAACTCAATCCATACAATCAAAGATAGTATACTTATTTTAAGACTTTTGTCAAATAATACTTGTGGATTCTACTTTTTTTGGCTTGTTTGCTTCCACTCTTCTATCTTTTTATGGTCTCCAGAGAGCAAGACCTTAGGTACTTTATGCTTTTTACCCTTATATACTAGTATTTCAGGTCTTGTGTACACTTCACTACTTGAAACTCTCTCTTCTTCTAAGGATTCAAATTTACCTAAAACTCCTGGGATCTGTCGAGCGACACAGTCTACCACTATCATGGCAGGAAGTTCTCCACCTGTGAGTACATAGTCCCCTATTGAAATCTTTTTTGTTTTTAAAATCTTATCTACTCGAGCATCGATACCTTCATATCGTCCACAAATTAAAATAATGTCTGTATATTTTTTAGAAACTTTTTTAGCAAATTCTGTCGTAAATTTTTCTGCGCTAGGAACAAAATTCACAATAAGAAGGTTGCTCGGAGGTTTTCCCAAGCGATCTCTCCGAGGTGCTACCGAGGAGATCCGAGGACCTCGAGAAAACTTCTCTGCAACCGATATTGCTTTATCTACTGCTTTCAAAATAGGTTCTGCTTTCATAACCATTCCTGGTCCGCCACCATACGGACGCTCATCTACGGGCTTATAATTATTCTCTTTCTTGGGTAAAAAATCTCTTGGATTATAAAACTTGATTTGAATCTTCTTATTTTCTATCGCCCGGCCCAAAATAGACTCTCCTAGGTAAGAATTAAAGATATCTGGGAAAATTGTAATTATATGAAAACGCATATTATCAATATAACATAAAATAAAACCCCGTCACTCGCGAGTGACGGGGTAAATAAAAAAACTCAGTTTCCTGAGTTTCTTTACTAAGCGATAAAACACTTATATTATATTCCTTTTAGGTCTTCCATTGCTTGATCAACAGTCTTCATCGTATTTGATGAGTGAGCTGGTGCTGGTCTTTCAGAACCTGCTGGTTCGTTAATCTTAAGATTAACGCGAGCGTTATTCTTCATACCGATTATTCTGAGCAATGTGCGAATAGCTTTTGCAGTATTACCCATTCGTCCTATGATCTTACCCATATCTGCTGGGTTCACAGTAAGACTGATAAGTACACCCATTTCATCAACAGTACGATCGATTTTTACATCGTTCGGATTGTCGACAAGAGCCTTCACAACGTATTCTAGAAATCCTTTGTCAGCGTCTTGCATAATTTCAATTCGGATTAATATTTTTAATCAGCTAGCAGTGTACGACCAAAAAGATTGCACTGCTTTAACTATTATATAAAACTATTTAGTCTTCTTCAACTCTTTTCTCTTTAGAGTAGGTTTTTTCTTTGAAAGAACGTTTACTTTCTTTCCAGAAATAATTTTTTTAGACACCAAGAAGTTATGCATAGTATCTGAAAGTTTTGCACCTTTAGATATCCAATGTTTTATCCTATCAGCATCGAAAGTAGTCTCACCTGCTTTTGGATTGTATGTTCCAACTATTTCCAAAAATTTACCACTCTTTGCAGCATTTTTTGAATCAGTCAAAACGGCTCTAAAGCTCGGGTCGTTCTTTCTACCTATTCTTTGTAATCTTATTTTCAACATAAGGATAATCTATAACAATTTTGACTAAAAAGCAAATTTATAAGTTAATATATTTATTGTGTATAAGGTTCGTGAGAATTAAAACCAGCATAACTTATAGTGTTGTTATTTCCAGAATTTGGCTCTGAAGCAGAGGAAGTGAGTCCGTATCCAGGAACAGAATAGTCCCCTGGTGTTGAATAATTTCCAACCACAGAGTAGTCTCCGGGTGTTGAGTAGTTTCCAACAACAGAATAATCTCCGGGTGTATTATAACTACCTACCACTGAATAATTCCCTGGTGTATCATAACTACCTACTACTGAATAACTTCCAGGTACTGAATAATGAGGATTAACTACATCATAACTTCCGGGAACAACATAGCTTCCAGGAACTTGATAACTGCCAGGTACAGAGTAACTAGCCACAGGTACGTCATAGCTTCCTGTTGTGATGTAACTACCTGGAACGTTATAACTTGCAACAGGTACGTTGTAACTTCCAGTAGTAACATAACTTCCAGGCACATTGTAACTGCCAGTCGTAGCGTAACTTCCGGGAACAACATAACTACCAGGAACATTGTAACTACCTCCACCTTCTACAACATAGCTACCTGGTACAGTGTAACTTCCTCCTCCTTCCAGAATATAACTTCCAGGAACGACATAACTACCAGGAACTTGATAACTTCCAGTAGTAGTGTAACTTCCTGGAACCACGTAACTTCCGGGCACTTGATAATTTCCAGTAGTAACATAACTACCAGGCACGACGTAACTTCCGGGAACAACATAACTACCAGGTATTTGATAACTTCCAGGGACGATATAATTTCCGGGTATCTGGTAACTTCCAGGTATAATATAACTTCCATTTACAACATAACTTCCAGGAACGATGTAATTTCCAGGAACAATATATCCTCCAGGAATTTGATAGCTTCCAGGAACGACGTAGTCTCCTGGGATCCAGTAATTACCTGGTACCCAGTAATTTCCAGGAACAGGATAATCGCCCGGAGTCCAATAACTTCCTGGTGTAGGATAACTTCCAGGAGTCCAATAGTCTCCTGGTATTGGGTAATCTCCTGGGATCCAGTAATTACCTGGTACCCAGTAATTTCCAGGAATATAAAAATCACATGGACAGCAACAAGCTTCTGCCTTATCAGGAGGAAATACATATACAAAAACCATCACTAAAGCTATGAGTAGCGCCTTTATTTTTAAGCCTTTTTTTGATTTTTTGTTATTTTTCTTAAACATGATATGTATCCCTCAAATATAAAATTTGAGAATAAAATAAAACCATTACTTGAGTATCTTAGCATAAAGTAGACATTTTGTCAAGCTTATGTTATTATAAATAGGTTATAAAATAATGACTAATATGCTATATTTAATAAATGAAAAACAGCAAAAAAGATAATAAAAAGAAGCCAAATACCCCCTTTCACAAAGTTAAAGATACAAAGAATTTTTTTCATAAAAAGGTTAACGAAAAAGCTAAAACCATAAAAAATGTAAATTTTGAAGGTATTATATCTATCTCTTCCAAAGGCACAGGATACATAGAAGTACCTGGATTTAAAGAAGATGCAGAAATAGACTACAAACACTTAAAGACTGCTTTAAATGGAGATACTGTTTCTGTGCTTCTACATCCAAAAGGTCACGGACGACAGACAGCCGAAGTCACTCAAATAATACAAAGAGCAAAAAAAGCTTTCGTAGGAGTTTTGGAAAAAGAAGATAATTTGTATTTTCTAAAACCAGACGACACAAAAATGTATACTGACATTTTGATTCCAGAAACAGAACTCGCTGGAGCAGAAGTAAATCAAAAAGTTTTTGTTGAACTCACTTCTTGGACAGATTATCGCAAGGCGCCTATTGGTAAAGTAATAAAGATTTTAGGACGTCCTGGAGACAATGAAACAGAAATGCATTCTATCGCTATCGAAAAGGGTTTTGATAGTAATTTACCAGATCACGTAGAACTTGAAGCAAAAAATATAAAAATAGCAGGAATAAAAAGTGAAGAGTTTAAAAATAGACGGGATTTTAGAGGAACACTTACTTTTACGATCGACCCAGATACAGCAAAAGATTTTGATGATGCATTATCGTTCAAAGAATTAAATAAAGATGAATTTGAGATAGGAGTACACATTGCTGATGTAACTCATTATGTCAGAGAAGGAGGAGCGATAGACAAAGAAGCTCGTGAACGCGCGACTTCAGTGTATCTAGTCGACCGTACAATACCGATGCTTCCAGAGGAACTTTCAAATGACTTGTGTTCCCTGCTTCCAAATGTAGATAGACTTACCATGAGTGCTGTTTTTGTCATGAATAAAAATGCAGAAATAAAAAGTGAATGGTATGGGCGCACTGTTATACACTCTGACAAAAGATTTACCTATGAAGAAGCATTTGAGTCTATTCAAAAACCAAATTTGCTTTATCACAAAGAACTTTTAACTTTAAACACCATCGCCAAAAAACTTACCAAAGACAGATTTGAACATGGCTCAGTATCTCTTGACCAAGAAGAAGTAAAGTTTATCTTAGACGAAAATGGAAAACCTTTAAAGGTTATAAAAAAAGAACGGACTGATTCAAATCGTCTTATCGAAGAATTCATGTTACTAGCAAATAAAAAAGTTGCAGAATTTGTCTCAAAGAAAATTAAAAAAGAAAAAGAAGGTATTTTTGTATACCGTATACACGACTTACCAAGCAAAGAAAAAACAGAAGACTTAGTTTTCTTTTTAAAAAGTCTCGGCTATAAAGTGACCCTCAAAAACGGACTCATTCCTTCATTTGAGATAAATAAACTTTTAAATAATCTAAAGAACAAGGATGAAAAAGATACTATTCACAGAGCAGTAATACGTTCTATGGCAAAAGCTATCTATTCCACTGAAAATATAGGCCACTACGGACTCGCATTTGAATACTACACACACTTCACTTCCCCTATCCGACGTTATCCAGATATGATGGTGCACAGACTACTCATGAATTATTTGAGTGATAAAAAAATCAAAAAAGAAAGTTATAAAGATTTTGATAAAATGTCTCGAGTATCTTCTGAACAAGAAAAGAAAGCAAGTGATGCAGAACGTTCATCTATCAAATACAAACAAGTTGAGTACATGTCTACTCGTATTGGTGAAACTTTCAAAGGTATCATAAGTGGTATCAGTGAATGGGGTGTATACGTAGAAGAAGTAGAAACAAAATGTGAAGGACTTGTCCGAGTGCGAGATATGAAAGATGATTTCTATACTTTCAATGAAAAAAAGATGGAAATGGTAGGACAAAAACATAAAACAGTTTACCGTTTAGGTGGACATGTTAAAATAAAAGTAAAAGCAGTTGACCTAGAAAAGAAAACCATCGATTACGTTTTGATTTAAAAATGCAAAAACCATTTAAAGAAAAAATAAAATTAGGATTTTTTACTCTACTCGCTATCGGTACGGGAATATTTTTTGCTTCTATGATTTTTACAGGTGCTACGTATGTAAAAATAAATGAAAAAAACATAGAAAATATGGCATTAGTAAATGATGCCGTTACTCCTGGTATAAATAAACCTACGTATTTTTATTTTGTAAAAGAAGAAAATTTAAAACCAAAGATATCCGCAGAAAGTTATATCGTCGGAGACTTAAATACTGGTGAAGTGATACTTGCTAAAAATGCTGAAAAGAAATACCCAATAGCTTCTGTATCAAAACTGATGACTGCACTTGTAGCAAATGAACTCACTACAAATACTGATGAACAGATAGCAAAAGTAAGTAAAAAAGCGTTAGCGACTTATGGAGAAAATGGAAATTTTAGAGTTGGAGAAAAAGTAAAAGTACCCGACCTCATCTACCCTCTTTTACTTGAGTCTAGTAATGATGCAGCAGAAATCATAGCTGAGCATTTCGGACGAGATACGTTTATGAGCAAGATGAATCTTCAAGCTGAGAAATTAAAAATGTCTTCAACTTCTTATAGTGACCCTAGCGGACTATCTGAGAAAAATCAGTCTACTGTGTCGGACTTATTTAAACTCACAGGATACTTGAAACAACAAAGAGAAAACATATTAAAGATAACTACAAACAGAAGCTACACAAATAAAAAGCACACCTGGTTTAGTACAAATCAATTTTTAAGAGAAAGTGGCTATATAGGTGGTAAAAGTGGCTTTACTGATCCTGCAAAACAAACAGTCATATCTACCTTCTCTTTACCACTCGGAAAAGAAGGAACCCGTCCTGTGGGCATAGTATTGTTGCGTAGTAGTGACAGACAAAAAGACGTAATAAATATTTTAAAATACCTAAAGAAAAATGTTTATTATGGTGGAGCATCCGACGCAAGTGCTGACTGGATAAAAGAAAGACTCGACTTACCAGACTTACGAGAACCTGACTATGTGACCCTCGCTTTTGGTGGGGACATCATGCTTGATCGTGGAGTCCGAAATTCTGTTAATAAAAACTTTGATGGTGACTACTCAGCACTTTTTGAAAAATTAGAAATATTAAAAAAATCTGACATCGTTTTTGCAAACTTAGAAGGCACAGCTTCAAATAGAGGAAGTGACGGTGGAAGTGTTTACTCTTTCCGTATGGACCCTTCTGTTGTACCTGCACTTAAAGGTGGAGGTATAGACATAGTCTCTATGGCGAACAATCACGTCGGAGACTGGGGCCGTACTGCATATACAGATACCCTAGCAAGACTTAAAGAAAATGAAATACTCTACACTGGTGGAGGAACATTATCCGAAGCAGAAAATCCTACTATTATTGAAAAATACGGTATGAAGATAGGTTACCTTGGGTTCTCTGATGTTGGACCGAACTGGATGAAAGTCACCGAAGAAAACTCAGGGCTATTACTCGCGAGTAATCCTCGTTTTAGTGAAATCGTAGCAAACGCTTCAAAACAAGTAGACTACCTAGTGGTGTCATTTCACTTTGGTGACGAGTACAAAACTACTCACAATAAAAGACAAGAATACTTAGCTCACAAAGCAGTAGATGCTGGAGCAAAAATAGTCATAGGGCATCATCCTCATGTAATCCAAGATACAGAAGTATATAAAAACAGTTTCATTGCTTACTCTCTCGGAAACTTTATTTTTGATCAAAAGTTTTCAACCAACACTATGCAAGGAATGCTTCTAGAACTTAAACTACACAGAGATGGTTCAATGACTACAAAGAAAAATATTGTAAAGTTAAACAAAGTATTTCAACCAGATAAAATAATTCCAGGTAAAGAAGAAAAAATAAAATTCCAAATTCCTAAAATAGAAACTTCTCCTAATTCTAAGACAACTAGATAAAAACAAGAAAACCCGAGTGATGAGCAAGGATTTTCCTGCTCATCAAACTCGGGTTTGATGAATTTTACACATTAAGCTGTGCGACTAAACTTAGCGTTCGCTTCTATTTGAATAAGGAGATTGTCCGTGGCTTTCAAGCTTGAATTCCAATTTTCCATCTTCAAAAGTCAAAGATACGTTCCGTTGGCCTTTTTCGTCGGCAAGTTGTGTTTTAATCAACTCCAAAGAAAAAGCAATAGCATCAAAGGGCGGATTTTGATTTTTTGCTTGTTCAGCGGCAGCGATAGCTTTTTCCGAATCTACTTTCGCATCTTCATGGAAGATAAGGCCGGTCATGTATTCACCATTTCTGGCGTCATTTCCGCACTGAAGAAGTGTATATACTTCTTCGTCCATTGCTCCTGGGCGAGACAAAGTTGCAGCATAACCAACTTGTCCATCAAAAACACATTTAACACCCTTTGGCTTGTCAGCAAAGTAAGACATACCTTCACCGAAAAAACGGCCCTTACGAATGTTCTTGATGTTACATTTCACTCCTGGGTACAACCTGTTTGCTTGAGCTTCCATAGCGGCAAGAGCTGTTGCGTCAGTAAGTGCCACAGTGGACATTGGTTCACCTGCATACACAGGATGATTAACTCTGCGCCACTTGGTTGCACGACGACGCAAAAGATACATCATGAAGCAAAACAAAGAGACTGTAAACCAAAACCAAAACCAGGAAGAATTGAATAAACTTTCAAAAAATCCTTGTTCATGCACTTCCCATTGAAAATTTTCATTTACCGGATGTGTGGAAACTCCAAAGGAATCTTCCCATACCAATCCGATCAATTCCCATGGCGTATCATTGATTTGATCAGCCTGATCAGTCATCATTCGTGGTCCTTCAGGAGAAAACATGAACGGCACAGATTGGCCTGGGGCCAAAGATTGATTAGGTCCAGGATTAAGTCCAATATCATGCCACATTTGTTTTGTGGATGGGTCGTTAACCCGGGACATGATCCATTGGTCCTTTGGTGAACTTTGTTGAGCAAAAAGGTTTGTCATGCAAAGCATGAAAGCGAAGCAAATTGAATTGCGTAGCATAAGTTTAAAAAGTTTAAGTGAAAAAATTTAGTGTGATATTAGCTTCCTGGGCGCTAAAATTAGTGCTCAAAAAGCTAACATCACTTCACTTAAACTCAGTTTTCAAAGATCTAAAGAATGTCCTATGATATCACAATATAATAAAAAAGTCAAGTTTATCCTTGACTTTTTATGCATTAGATTGTTCTTTACTTTAAGGGTTATTTCGCCCATTCGACAAACTCAGGACGAAATAATTTTCTTTTAGAAAATTATTTCGCAATAGCAGCAGCTTCGTCGAATTTTACTGAGAGAAGTTTTGAAGCCCCATCAGAGCCAATAGTCACCCCGTAGAGCACCCCAGCGCGTGACATAGTCTCTCTATTATGAGTCACCACGATAAGCTGAGAATGTTCTGAGAGCTTTTCAAGCATATCTCCGTATTTGCGAGAGTTCGCTTCGTCGAGTGCTGCATCAGTCTCGTCGAGCACAAGGAATGGTGGAGGATTCACAGCAGACATAGCAAAAAGAAGTGCGATAGAAGTAAGGGATCTCTCCCCTCCAGAAAGTGAATGTAGTTCTTTTACTTTTTTATGTGGCAGAGCAATGTCGATAGCGACTCCTTCTTCAGGCACAAATTCTTCTTCATCTTCTTCTATCACTTCCCCCTCTTCGTCTTCTTCATTACTACTTTTCTTTCTCTTCTCAGAAAATACAATAGAAAGTGATGCTTCCCCTCCTCCAAACATAAGTGCGAAGAATTCATGAAATTTAGTATTTATTTTCTTTATACCGGTCTCAAATTCTACATGTATTTTTTCTTTGAGTTCTCCGATAAGCTGATGTAGAGACTCGATACTTCTCGCGAGGTCTTCCATCTCTTTCGCCAAGAATGCGTCTCTCTCAGTCACTTCATCAAATTCTTTCAAGATATCCGCTCCGTTGGTAAGCCCTGCGTCTTCGAGTTTTATTTTTATTCTTTCTATTTTTCTTCTTAAATCTTCTTGCAGTCCTCTGTCTACGCCTCCTTCAAATACATATTCTTGAAATAAGAAAACTTCAGCACCCAGAAAAGCCTCCCCTTCACGGACTTCATTTTCATAACTTTCTATAAGTCTTTTTAGGTTTTCTTCTTTTACATTATTCAACTGAAGTTCCGAAGAAAGTTCTTGATGTTTTACTTTTAAAGTAAATCGAGCTCTTTCCTGCTCCATGCCTTGTTCAGATTCTTTTTGAATATCATCTTTAAGTCCTCGTATCAATTCTTGTATTTTTTTATCTTCTTCTTCAATACGCTCCATTTCCACCAAAACTTCTCTCTGTGTATTCTTCAAGTTTTCTATTTCTTCTATTCTAGAATTATTTTCTACCGGTACTGGCTTTTTATCAAATTTATTTAAAACTTCTTTTATACGATAAATAATATTTATTATATCTTCCAAAGACTCTTTCTTTAAAGCTTCATCTAAAAAAGTATTTACATCTCCGACTATTTCTTTCATCTCAGAAAAAGAGACAACAACTTCTTCAGGTGTTTCCACTCTACGAGTCTCTGCGATCTCGATCATACCTTCAATACGTCCAAGCTTACGCTCTATCTCATTCTTGAGCCTTCGTACGTTTGAAAGATTTGTTTCTGTCGTTCTTAATTCTACAAGCTTTGGACTTTCTTTTTTGTCTTCTCCAATTGACTCATCCCCCATTTTTTCTACTATCTCACGTATAGCATCTAAAATCCTTTTTTTATCTTCTCCCAGACGAGACTTTTCTTCATTCAAATACACACTCTCTTTTTTCAAATATTCTTGATACAAAGTTGAAAGTTCAACTTTCATTTCTTTTACTTTCTCAAGTTTTTCTACTTGTTTCTTTAAAAAATTTAAATGCGGAGCATTTTCACGACGAAGAATAGACACTTCTTTCATGTTTTCATTTGCTCGCTCGAGTTTTCTTACTCCTTCTTTTATTTTAAATTGATACACTTTGAGCCCAAGTGCATCTTCTACTATTTCTTTTAGATCTCTCGGTGTTGAATTCAATACTCTGTCTGCTTCACCCTGAGAGATAATATGATGTCCAGAAGAACCTATGTGAACAGAAGAAAGTAAATTATTTACATCTTTGAGTCTTACATCAGAATCATTTAAGATATATTTATTTAGCCCGTCAGCATACACTTCACGACTAATGGAAACAGTATCGTAATTTAATTCTACAATTTCACCCTCTTCATTACTTAATTTAAAAACCTTATCAGAATTATCAAAATACACAGACACCGTAGCTTTTGTTCCTTTAGAGAGACTCTTTGATCCTTTGAAGATGAGGTCGACTCCGGTCTTTCCACGCATAGACTTCATAGACTGTTCCCCAAGCACAAAACGCAATGCTTCTACAACATTACTTTTTCCTGAACCATTAGGGCCCACCACAGAGACGATAGGGTGACCAAACTCTAGAGTAGTTTTTTTAGCGAAAGATTTAAAACCATTTAACTCAAGATATTTAAGTCTCATATTTTAATCAATCCAATTTTTTATTTTTAATGCACGGAGTGCAGCGTCTTGTTCTGCTTCTTGTTTTGATTTACCTTTACCGGTAGCCACTTGTTCTGCTCCAAAACAAATAGCAACAGTAAAATGCTTATCGTGGTCTGGCCCAGCTTCAGCGACAACTTTGTATGAAGGTGTGAAGTTTACGTATTCCTGTGCTTTTTCTTGCACGAGACTTTTTGCATCACGCCAAAGCTTCTTACTTACTATTTCTTCAGTATGAGGCAATAAATTTTTCGTTATAAATTTATCTGCCACGTCATATCCTTGATCCAAATATACTGCACCAACATAAGCTTCGTAAGTATTCGCAAGTATGTACTGACGAGCCTTACCTCCGTCTTTGGATTCACCTTTAGACAAAAGAAGAAAATCATTCATTCCTAAGGTGCTTGCGATCTCAGAAATAATCACAGCATTTACAAGCGCACTCCGAAAAGCAGTTAATTCTCCTTCATTTGATCCTGGATACTTTTTGTATAAGAAATCCGTCACCACAAGTTCAAGTACAGCATCTCCTAAAAACTCAAGTCTTTCATTGTGAGAAAGCTTCAATCCTGGATTTTCATTTATATACGAACGGTGAATAAAAGCTTGTTTCAATAAGTTTTTATCTTTAAACACTATTTTTGTTTTTTTCTCGAATTCTGCAAAATCAATCATCGTTTTATTTCGTTTACTTCTAATTACCTTTAAGGTTTAAGCCTTTGGCTTATCTCCTTTAGCAATAATCTCTACTGCTTTTGAGATGAGAGGAACAATATCATTGTAAATTCTTAATTCTGGAATCTCTTTCAATAAAAACCATCGTGCAGAATCAAGCCCACCTGAACTCTCCAGCACAAGCTCTCTATATTCTGATTCTGCCAAAAAGTACGCCACTTGCTTTAAAGTCTTTCCTTTTTCAGGATGTGTAGCTACGTATTCATTTTCACCAAGTTTTGTGATTATTTTAATTTCAAGCCCTATTTCATCTTTTATCTCTCTAATTGTGCCTTCTTCTAAATCGTCTCCTTCTTTTATACTTCCTTTAGAAAGCGTCCAATATCCGAAAACATCATGTACAAAAGCAAAATATGTATTACCGTCTCTTTTTGCATAAACCAATGCTCCTCCGAGTTTTTCTTTTGGAAGTTTGGTTATGTCTACTGGCTCTACTTCCTTTTTCTTTTTACTAGTTTCTTCTTTACCTGGTTCACCTATTTCTTTATAGACTGCACCAAGTACACCATTTACGAATTTACCAGAATTCTCTCCACCAAAAGTTTTTGCAAGCTCAATAGACTCATTGATGGCGACTTTCGGAGGTACTTGTGTACGGTCACCAAAAAGGAGCTCGGTCAAACCGATACGAAGAATATTTCTATCAACAATAGATATCTTTTGTATAGGCCAATCAGGAGCAGCTTTTTCTATAATATCATCTACAATCTTTCTTTTTTTCAATACAAGATCAACAAGAGACTCAACAAAAGCATCATCTTCAAGACCTGGTCCAAATTCTTTCAAATTACGAGCGAGAGCTACGGAAACTTTTTCAGGAGGAAAAGACTCTTCATCTTTACCAGAAGACATAAAATCCCATTCAAATAGGGTTTGGAGAACTATTGATCTTGAAAGGTGCCTGTTTGCCATAAATTAGTATTAAATTATCAAATGATTAAAAACACAGAACTAAATGTTCGCGTCTCTACTACTAAAGATTTATCGTTTATTTAGCGGTTTTAGCTTTTGTCTTCTTTACTTTCTTTTCAGCTTTTTTAACCAAATCTAAAACTTTATTACCACGATAAAAACCACAAGAGACACAAACAGTATGACGCTTCTTTAAAGCTGAACAATTTTGACATTTGTCAAAATTAGTTGCTTTCAGAGCGTGATGTGAACGTCTGTTCGCTGTGTGCCCTTTTGTATGTCTCATTCTTATAACCATAATGTTCCTAGTCTATCAGATTTAGGTAAAATTGCAAATTCTAGATGATTTGATATGATTGTAGATACGTAGAGATTGTTGTGGCTACCAACCACAATCCGCCTCATCGGCGAACTTAAAAGCTAATCTACTATTAAATGAGTGTCCGCCAATGAGGCGGAAAACTAGGTGGAACCACGAGGACTTAAACTAAAACTTTAACTTCCCCGCCCTAGTAAAGTGCAGTAATGCATTTTACTAGGGCGGGGATTTTTTATTTTATAAGTTAATCATTAAAAATAATAGAAAAAAGTTATGCAAGAAAAATTACAACAAAAAAGACACACGCTCGCACACTTACTCGCAAATGCTGTGGGAGAAGTATATAAGAACATAGATGTAAAATTTACATTAGGCCCAGCAGTAGATGACGGTTTTTATTATGATATTGATTTCGGTGAAGAAAAAATAGGTGACAAAGATTTGGAAAAAATAGAAATGGTAATGAAGAAAAAATTACCTGAATGGACAGAATTTACTCACCAAGAAATATCAAAAGAAGAAGCGGAAAAGATATTTGCTGGAAATACTTATAAATTAGAACTAATAAAAGAAATTGCAGAACGAGGAGAAAAGATTACAACATACACTTGTGGAGGATTCACTGACCTTTGTCGTGGAGGACACTCTGAAAACCCATCGAAAGAAATCTCACCTGACTCTTTCAAACTCGATCGAGTCGCTGGAGCATACTGGCGTGGAGATGAAAAAAATAAAATGCTTACTCGTATTTACGGACTCGCATTTGAAACAAAAGAAGAATTGGAGGCCTATTTAAATCAAAGAGAAGAAGCACGAAAAAGAGATCATAAAAAACTTGGAAAAGAACTCGGCTTATTTGTATTCTCAGAACTCGTCGGCGCAGGTCTTCCCCTTTGGACACCAAAAGGTACAGTAATCCGTGAACTTCTAAATGATTATGTTTGGAGTTTACGTCAAAAACGAGGATATCAAAAAGTATGTATCCCACATATAACAAAAAAAGAACTCTATGAGACTTCCGGTCACTGGGCAAAATACGCTGATGATTTATTTAAAATAGTTACAAGAGAAGATCATCTCTATGCCATGAAACCCATGAACTGCCCTCACCATACACAGATATTTGATTCAGAACCACGAAGCTATCGTGATATGCCCCAAAGATATGCAGAAACTACTATGGTATACAGAGATGAACAATCTGGAGAACTCTCAGGACTCTCTCGAGTACTCTCAATAACTCAAGATGATGCCCATGTTTTCTGTCGTGAAAACCAAATAGAAAAAGAGGCTCTTGCTATATGGGATATCATAGAAACATTCTATAAAACTTTCGGCTTCGAACTTCAAGTACGTTTCTCACGTCACGACCCAGCTCAAAGAGAAAAATACCTCGGAGGTGATGATGTTTGGGTAAAAGCAGAAAGTGCATTAGAAAGTCTAATGAAACAAAAAGGAGTTACTTGGATTGATGGACTCGGAGAAGCAGCCTTTTATGGACCAAAGATAGATTTTATAAGTAAAGATTCACTAGGGCGAGTTCTTCAAGTAGCAACTATCCAACTTGATTTTAATCAACCAAAAAACTTTGGGCTTGTTTGTACGAATGAAAAAGGAGAAAAAGAACCTATCGTTATGGTGCACGCTGCCATCATGGGATCTATCGAGAGATTTACTTCAACGCTTATCGAACATTGCGCTGGTAAATTCCCAGTATGGCTCTCACCTGTACAAATAGCTCTCGTACCTGTACGAGAAAATCATGACGATGAAGCAATGAAATTAAGAGAAGAATTAGAAAATAAAGGTATACGAGTAGAAGTATATTATTCAGGAAGCAATAGTCTCGGTAAAAGAATTCATGAGGCAAAAGGGATGCTCACTCCATACGTAATAGTATTAGGTGATAAAGAAATCTCCTCTAAATCATTGACTGTCGAAAATAGAGATGGTTCAAAGACAGAAGGTGTATCAGTAGAAGAATTTATAAAAAAGGTCGAAGACGAAATTACAAATAAAACTTTAAATTAAATGTTAAACAACAATATATACAATCTAATGATGCAGCTAACCGAAGAGCATAAATCTCTTTGGAGAATTCAAAAGAATTACTTGAAAGATGCTGGAAAATCAAAAGAAGTAAAAGACTTCTGGACCAAGATGGCGAAAGATAAAGAAAATCATATCAAAGAACTCGGTATACTCATAAAGAAAAATATGTAATTAAAAAACCCTCTCATCTTGAGAGGGTTTTTTAATGTTTACAAATCTATATTAGCGAGTTTTGCATTTGATTGAATAAAGGACTTTCGAGGTGGAACTTCACTACCCATCAATATATCAAAAATCTTATTTGCTTCTTCTGCATCTGCTATATCTACTCTTTTTAATACTCTGTTCTTAGGATCCATCGTGGTTTCCCAAAGTTCTTCTGGGTTCATTTCTCCGAGACCTTTGAAGCGTTGTATGTGTATTTTATTTACTCTCTTCTTTACGTCTTCTTCTTTTTCTTCCTCTCCTTCAATTTCTTCACCCTCAACTTCTTGAATCTCTACAACATCAGCTTCTTTTCCTATGATCTTCACCTTTTGTTCGTCAGTATAAGCATAAGATATTTCTTTACCTTTCTTTATTTTATAAAGTGGTGGTTGAGCTATGTAGATATACCCAGCTTCTAAAACATTTCTGAAATATCGATAAAACAATGTAAGTAACAATGTGCGAATATGACTTCCGTCGACGTCCGCATCTGTTGCAATGATTATCTTATGATAACGAATTTTTGAAATATCAAAAGTATCTCCAATAGAAGTTCCCATAGCTATTACGAGAGCGCGTACTTCTTTTGAAGTTAACATTTTATCTATTCTAGCGCGTTCTACGTTTAAAATTTTTCCACGAAGAGGAAGTATCGCTTGAGTTCTTCGATCACGTCCTTGCTTTGCAGATCCACCCGCAGAGTCTCCCTCTACAAGGAATATTTCAGATTCTTCCGCACTTTTACTTTGGCAGTCAGCAAGTTTTCCTGGAAGAGTAAGTCCTTCAAGTGCACCTTTACGAAGCACAGAATCCTTTGCGGCTTTTGCAGCTTTACGGGCTTTAAGAGCAAGAATTGATTTGTTTATAATTACCTTTGCTTCATCTGGATTTTCTTCTAAGAATGCAGCAAAAGCTTCTCCGAATACCGTAGCCGTAGCACTTTGTGCCTCAACGCTACCAAGCTTTCCTTTAGTCTGACCTTCAAATTGAATTTCTTGCAACTTTACAGAAACAACAGCAGTCAAACCTTCGAGAACATCTTCACCAGTAAATCCCCCTTCGGACTCTTTCATCATCTCATTCTTCTTACAGTAAGTATTGAGTGTACGAGTAAGTGCCATTTTAAAACCCGTAACATGAGTTCCTCCTTGAGCTGTGTAAATATTGTTCGCAAATGGAACAATACGATCTACTATGTCATCTACATATTGAAGAGCTACCTCAACTCCAACTCCATCAACTTCTTTTTCAACATAAAAAATACTACTTTGAATTGGCTTTTGAAATTTATTATAGTATTTTACAAGAGACATCAGCCCTCCTTCAAAGTAATAAGTTATAGACGGTATCTCTAACTCTAGTTCTCTAAAATAAAAAATATCTTCGTCGTTTAATTTTTCTTTTGATTCACGTGCATCAAGAATAGATATACGAAGTCCTTTCACAAGGTACGCTTGTTGGCGAAGATGATTTACAACAGTCGTCCAATCAAATTTAATAGGTCCAAATATTTCTTCATCTGGGTGAAAAGTAATTACGGTACCATGGAGTTTTGAAGTTCCAAATTTCTTTACTGCTCCTTTTTTCTTACCTTGAGAATATTCTTGGAAAAACTTTCCGCCATCTCGGTGAACTTCTGCTCTACAAAAAAGTGAAAGTGCGTTAACAACAGAAGCTCCTACTCCATGAAGTCCTCCTGAAACTTTATATCCGCTACCTTCTCCTCCGAATTTTCCTCCAGCATGAAGAGTGGTCATAACCATTTCTAATGCAGAAACTTTTGTCTTCGAGTGTACATCTACTGGTATACCACGGCCGTTATCCGCTACACGGATTTTGTTTCCAGGAAGAAGTACTACCTCAATATCATTACAAAATCCTCCCATCGCTTCATCGCGTGAGTTATCAAATATTTCCCAAATAAGGTGATGAAGACCATCAGGACCTGTCGTACCAATGTACATTCCAGGACGTTTTCGTACAGGTTCTAGACCCTCTAAAACTGAGATACTTTCTGCTCCATAACTGCCTTTTTTTACTTCTTTTTCATCTTTTCCTTTAGCCATAAGTAGAGGTATTATAGCACTTTTTGGCAAATAAAAAAAGCACCCTATTTTGTTTTTAAGGATGCTTTTTGTGATAAATATTTTTCCACTATCATGTTCATAATTTCGTTAAATCAAGTGTTTTTATCTGTTGATTTAAGAAATGAATATCTTCTTCGTTGGGCTTAAAAGAATCCCAATTGAAACCTTTACGGACAAGCAAGTCCAACGCTTGGCCAATTTTACTTGGCTTTTGCTTTAAAACTATTCGGAGGAAAAATCTATGACTTTTTCGATAAGGAAAAGATACTGGGTAAAATGCTACCCCGAACCTTCTCAAGATAGAAAAACATGCATACAATGCCGGGTCTTTGATGTCTTCCCGATAAAAATTCGGAGGAACTTTTATAAGTAAATCGAAACCTGCTTTAGGTTTGATGATAGGCCACCCCATCGCCTCAAGCCTAGGAAGAACTTCTTCGTAAAATTCTTCGATCACTCTCTGAGCTGACACTTTTGGGTTAATCTCATTAAGGATGAAGGTAGCAATTCGTTGATTTGCTAATGGAATCATATCAACTGAAGTTGCAGCTAAGAGTCTCACAGCTTCTACAACAGACTTGTTTCCAGCTATTGCTCCGATACGAAGACCAGGCAAACCATATTCTTTGGCTATACCTATCGCTTCAATAACATTATCTGAGGCATTAGGAAAACTGAGGATAGAACTTATCGGGCAAAGACCCTCTAAAAAACATGTCTCGTAGATATAGTTATCTACGAATAACATAATTCCATTCTTTCTCAAAAAAGGTAAAAGTTTTTTCTCAATATACGTGTCAGACATCAAAGCCCCAGACGGAGCTGCTGGATGTGCCATATACATAAGCACCTTTCCTTTTTGGATTTTCAAATGACTAATCTTCGCCTTTAAACTTTTTAAATTTATTTCCCCTGTTTCAATATCCACAGAAGCAAAAATAATCTTTTTTCCTTCCATGTGAGAAATGGTCTCCGGGAAAAAAGGCAAGATTGAAGGCATTATCACGTGAGTGATATCCAGTGAACGAATCACTTTACCTATGGCATCGATAATCCCTCTGGTTATCATTATGTCCTTTATGGAGTTAATAGTAACCCCTCTCCGGCCATAAAAATTTGCTACCGCAGTACGAAGTTCGATCGTTCCAAAAGAGGAACTATACTTCGTGTAATCTCCGTGTTTCTGGATCCAATTTTGGACCCTCTTCACAATTGCATCTATCTCTTTTTTTTCTGCATTCGACACTTGAATATCAGAACCGATATCAAGTATCTTCATCTTGTTATCTTTAGCGAACAAACGCATAAAAGAATAAAACAATTTGACGGGGAAATCTCTTCCCCTCGCCAAGATGAGTCCTGGGTTGAGTTTCATTTCCATGATAATGATATTTATTTTTCAAAGAACTATATATAATTTAAGGTGTTAGTCTGGTTAACTAATTTACACCTGAAAAGTCAAAACAAAAACCAGCTTCTTTATAGAAAGCTGGTTTTTGAGTTTTAGTTTAAATTAGAGTTTATTTCTACAACGCAAATATCAGCCTTCTATTAAAAGAGGTGGTAATAAAGACCAGAATCTCACTGAGGTTTTTAGTTTGTCTTATATCTTTGTTCACAATTTCAATTTAACACAAATATCAAAAAAAGCAATAAAAGCTTTATCGCAAAGTCCAATCAGTATGTGTATTTATATTATCTGTTACCTGCTGCATTACGGTACTAACTTCTTCGTCGGTCAAAGTTTTTTCAAAAGATTGAAAAACTAAACGAAAAGCATAGGAAGTTTTTCCCTCTTTTGTGAAAGCATCAAATAAATCAGGGCCCTTAACTACAAGTTCATTTATGTTTTCTGTTATTACTTTTTGCACTTCAGTACTATCAAGCCCTTCTGGTACCCAGAGTGCAATGTCTCGAGTGATAAATGGATACAAAGACCACATGGTAAATTTATCCGGCATGACGCGCTTTGCGCGACTTGCCATACTGACAAGCAAGTCCATATTCATGGCTTCAGCATCAAGTTTTGGGGCGAATAAATCACAAAATTCGGTGAGTTCAAGTTCGTTTATTTTTTTATTATCTCCATAGGCAACATGTATTTCCTCTGCGTCTTTTTTAAATACAGAACCTATTTCAAAGAGTTTCACTTGCGTCATACCTAGTAAAGATGAATTTAAATTATTTAATTTAGCACTTTCTTTTAGACCATCAGATAAATTTGTACGCAAACAGCTCTTATCTCCAGCACTTTTTAGAACACTCACCTCTCCTTTGGGAGCAAAAGAATATGTCATAACTTCTGAATAACCATTTAAAAGAAGTTGGTTCCGAGCCCAAGCTACTTTTGCATGTCTATCATTAACTACCCTTTTGAAAACAGACGGCGAAGGGAGTTTGCCTACAACTTTGTCATATCCTGCTATTCTACCTATTTCTTCTGCCATATCTTCTGGAATATTTAGATCAAGTCGCATAGGTGGGACATCTATTATGATTTCATCATCTTTATCTTCAAAATAAAAATTATACCTTTTCAAGATATCTAAAACTTCTTCTTTTGGAACTTCTCTTCCTAGAATGTTCGCTATTCTTTTTATGGAAAAAGAAAGTTTATGTTCTTCTTGTTTTACAGGATACATATCTACAACATCTTCAAAACCTGTAAATCCGTATTCTACAAAAAGTCCACACAACTCTCGCATGGCATAATCACATAAAGTAGCCGATAGATCATTCTCAAATCTTTTAGCTGCATCCGTAAAAATATTTATACCTCGCGCAGTTTTACGCACAGAGACAGGGTCAAAATTTGCTATCTCTATGACAATATTTTTTGTATTTTCATCTACTTCAGCGACTTTACCTCCTTTTACTCCAGCGATAGCTAAAACATTTTTATCATCTGCTATAACCATGTTAACTGGTTTTAATTTTACCTGTTTGTTATCAAGCGTCGTTATCTCTTCACCTTCTTTTGCCTCCCTTACAGTAATAACACCAGATAATTTATCTAAATCAAAAGCATGAATAGGTTGACCACAATCATACATAACCAAATTTGCCGCATCTACTATATTATTTATACTTCTCTGACCAATTGATTCTAAATGTTTTACCACCCAATCTGGACTTGGACCAACTTTTATATTTCTAACTATTCGAGCTGAATACCTACGGCAATTTTGTGATTCAATTTTTACCTTCAATTCTGTTTTCTGTGAGGTTGGAATTTTGTAGTTTTCTGTTGGGTCTACATATTTAATATTTAAAAGTGAAGCAAGTTCTCGTGCAATACCTTGATGTGAAAGTAAATCATGTGCTCTGTTTGGTAAAATATTTATATCAAAAATAACGTCCTCTCCAAGAGGCTCAATTGATTCAACTTCACATAGATGATATGTAAAAATATCCCACATCTTTTCTGAAGAAGGACAATCTGGTATATACCATTTAAGCCAGTTATACGAAATTTTCATAAATTAAATAAATCTAAAATTGATTAAGCCTCAAATCTCCTTGGTAAAAAAGTCTTACATCAGGTACGTTCCATTTAACCATGGCTATACGATCAAGCCCTCCACCAAAAGCAAAACCTTGAACACGCTCTGGATCAAGTCCTAAGTTTCGTATTACATTTGGATGAAGCATTCCTGCACCCATCACTTCAAGCCATCTATCTCTAAATTTAAGCCACACCTCGAGACCTGGTTCAACGAAAGGAAAGAAGCTCGGACGGAATTCCATCTCGACATCATCTCCTAACATTTTTTTATAAAAATGGGTAAGTACTCCTTTGAGTTCTGCTATTGAGATATTCTCACCTACCATAGTGCCATCTATCTGGAAAAATTGCATCTCATGAGTAGCGTCAGTCGATTCATTTCTAAAAACTTTTCCAATAGAAATAAAAGCACACGGAATACGCCCTTCCTTACCAGCTTGTTCTATCGCACGGGCCGTGACATTTGTAGTATGAGTACGAAGTACGTACCCAGGTTTATCTTTTATCCAAAAAGTATCTTGCATATCTCGAGCAGGATGATCTTTTGATACATTTAAGGCATCAAAGTTATACCATTCAGTTTCAAGCTCGGGCCCAAGAGTTACTTCAAAACCTAAATCAGAAAAAACCTTGTACGCTTCACTCGCCAAAATGTTTAATGGATGTTCTGTACCCATTTTATTAGAAGGGTTTTGTTCGTTTATTGTTTGCATTAATTAGTGATGAGTTCTTTTTCTAAGACTGTATGTTCCATCATCTTTGTGTTCCAAAGTCATATCATGATGTAAATTTGTATCACTTACATGACGAGGAGTTTCGAAATGAGAAAATCTATCAGTGGCCGCTGTATGAAAAAAATTCTTTGCTTCGCTACTATCAAGCTTATTTAAATAGTCAGCTGCATGTTTAGCTGATTTACTATCATCATCCACGTGCACTTTTTTACCATGTATTTCTATAATTGCCATATTTTTTTATTAATTAAATTAATAATATTAATTATACCAAATTTTTATCTTTTATAATTCTTCTTGAATTGATTTTGGTGTTTTTGTTTGTTTGGACCTATAAAAAATTGATTGATTTTTTTCGGGAATTTATCGCAGATATTACATATTTTACCACAATAGCCATTTAGTTTATTTTTACAATTATCACAACATATAAAAAGTATATGGCAAGAAGTGTTTTTACAGTGAGTGTAATCATCGCATTTTGTTTTTTCACAGACTTGGCAAAATGCAATTATTTCATCCCCTATCTTCTCTCCCATTCTTTCATCAAAGACAAAATTTTTACCCTTAAACTTATTTTGTAAACCTTTTTCTTTTACCTGATGAGCATAATCAATTATGCCCCCTTTTATATGTTTTATATTCTTAAATCCATTATGTTTCATCCAAGCTGAAGCCTTTTCACACCTGATACCTCCAGTACAATAAAGGAGAACTTCTTCATCTTTGTTATCCTTAAACATATCTGTAACCTTATCTAATTGTTCTCTAAAAGTATCCACATCCATAAGCTTTGCATTTTCAAAATGCCCTATAGCAGCCTCATACATATTGCGCATATCTATCACGGTCACACCACGGTCAATCATTTTGTTTACATCTTCTGCAGTAGCATATTCTCCGGTATCAGACGGGTCAAAAGAACTATCGTCCAGTCCATCTGCCACAATTTTTGGGCGAACTTTTATGATAAGTTTCAAGAAACTTGATGTATTTTTTTCTTCTACTGCTACTTTATAAGGCACATCTTTAAATTCTGAGATCCCCTGGATAAAAGAATCAAAAGAAGACCAATTATGTTCTGGGACATTCATCTGAGCATTAATACCTTCGGGAGCCACATATATCCTGCCAAGACATTGGAGCTCATTTAATTTATCAAATAGAAAATCCCTCATCTCTTTTGGATTTTCTATTTTTACATACCGATAAAAAGACACGGTTTTACGACGAAAGTTCTCTTTCTTTAAATCTTTCTGCAATTCTTCTTTTGATTTTAAATTAACCTTTTTATGCATACATATTAACCCTAAAAACCTCCTATATGAAAAATATACCTTTGTAAGGCTTAAATTGCAAGAAAAAAATGCTTAGTTATTATTCCAAGCATCTTTAGTTTTCATAAATTTTTGGTTTTTCAAAAGAGTCCGCTTCCGCCACCTCCAGTTCTTTGGATGGATTGTAAAATAATAATATCACCACGCTTTGGCAAACTAGAGATATCTGCAGTAAACATAACTTTATCGAGTCCAGTATCTTTACCCGATATAACTGTTGCGGTACATGCACCATTTTTTAATACGGATGTGACTTTTGCCTGTGGAGTCCCCTCCAACTGACAATTAGTGAAGTATTTTTTCATAATACAGAAAATTTAAAGAAGTTTTTATTTAACTAAAGACTACTCTTCAATCCGCCAAAAAGCAACCTCTCTCCGCTAGGTCTTGCCTAGCGGAGAATTATTGGTAAATTTTGGACATCTTGCAATACTCACACTCGGTATTTTGTTTGCCGTAGGATTTGAAGTTGCAAGGTCGGTCGGTCCAATTACCATTTTTTAGGAGGTTGTCATAGTCTGTGATGTCCCGGATCAGTAAGTCTATATGCTCCCTGTCTATATAGGTACCGTAAAACATTTCCTTCTCATTCTTTGCTTGTACGAATTCAAGCTGTGACTCTGCCACTTCTTTTTTCCATTTAGAGTTTTCACCAAGAAGATATGAATACATTGAAAGTTGACGCATATAATCGCTCATACGACCCTCTTCATCATTTTTCTCTATTTCACTTTTCTTCCTTGGTGTGCCAGTCTTAAAGTCGGTAACTCGAACACTTTCTTTTCCTATTATTTCTACCAAGTCTATCTTGCCGTAAATATTGAGATGAGGAAACCTGTCATCAGTCAAAGCAACACTTTTTTCGTTTTCTCTGTCTTTTTCTATCTTAGGTAGTCTTTCCTCTACCCATACTGAAACTATTTTAAATGCATCATGTTCTAATTCTTTTTGTTTTCTTTCATCTCCAAATCCTGACTTCAACACGAGTTTACCTATAATACTTTTTATTTCCTCAGCACTGACTTTAACAGTATTCAATTTCAAGATATTATCTATTGCTCCGTGAACAATATTCCCAAATTCCAAACTTTCTGCCTTTGGTTCAGGAAGCTGAAGTAAATTTCTAAAGTACCATTTCCATGGACACTCGAAAAAATTATTTAAAAGCGAAACAGACACCTTCCGGTCTTCATAGTCCTTTGCTACAAGTTTTTTTAATTCTTCTAAATTCAACTTTTCTTTTGTAACTATTTTATTTTCAACATAAGCCTTCGGTCCATGGTCAAGAATTATCTTCTCTGTGTCATCAGCATTTTGTTTTGTAAAATTATTTTCTAAATTAAGAACAACATCTGACAAAGTCCTATCTCCACCAGTATATGAATGAGTAGAGTAAGAGATAGTGCAAAACCTTTTCGCTCGAGTTATAGCAACATAAAGCTCTCTTTTTATTACTTCTTCATCTCTCTCTTCCATTTTATCAGACACGCTTTCAGGTAGAGTAAACCCACCTTTCCGTCCACCAGCAAGGGACTTTTCATCCATGTGAGCAATCCAAACAAAATCAAATTCTAAACCTTTTGAACCATGCAAAGTTAGTACTTTCACTCCAGAGGAAGCATCAAAAGAAGCTAAAGGTATATTTTGACCATATTCCTCTAATCTTTTTATGAAATCTAGAAATTCTTTTAACGTAATTTTTGGGTTCTTTTCTATTTGAGCTAATACTAAATGAAGTACCGTACGAACCACTTCTATCCTAGTCACCAAATCCTCATGACTCACAGCTCCATCTAACAAAAATTCTCCTGACACTTTCTGAATGAAAGGATAAAGACTATTTTCATTCGTAAGAACAAACCAACTTTTCAATTTTGCAATCCAATTTTTAACCGAATTTTCTTCTCTAAAAAGAGTTCTGTTTTCTTCCTCCATTGCGTCCAAAAAAGAAAATTGACGCATGTTATTATCTCTGACAAATTTATGAGCTTCTATTGGAGTTATATTTGTAAGTGGATCAAAGAAAGACTCTGCCAAAGCTGAACCGTCCGCAGGGTTTGCTAGAATATTTAAAATTCTAATAAGACTCAAAGCTATCGGTGAATCAAAGAAATTCACCTTTTCACCTGTTGCCACGCTTATACCCATATCTTTTAAGATAGTCATTGCACTGCGCACGTGTCTGTTTTTAGGAACTAAAATAGCTATATCGTTCTCGCTCATACCATTTTTTACTTTTTTCTGAATTTCCAAACCTGCAAGGATTATTTCGTCTCTTTCATAATTTGCTTCTATTAAATTTAATGGGTGGTTTTCTTTACTATTACTTTTTAATTTTTCTTTACTTATAGAACTCTGTAATAATTCATGCGCCGAGTCTAGAATACCTTGAGTGGAGCGATAATTTTCCGTGAGCATTATTAACTTAGCTTTTCCAAAAGCATGTTTAAAATTCTCAAAATACTGAAGTGAAGCTCCGCCAAATCCATAGATAAGCTGTCGATCATCCCCCACTACAAAAATATTTGGATTCTCTACTTCACCCCATACTTTTTGTAAAAATTCATTTTGCACACCACTAGAATCCTGATGTTCGTCTATTAAAATATATTGATAGTTCTCTCTTATAAAAGCCGCTGCGTCCTCCGACTCTTCAACTATTTTCACTAAGTTTTCTAAAACATCATCATAATCAAAAAAGTTCTTTTCATTTTTAACCTGTTCATAAAATTCATAAAAACGCATCGCCTCACCTGTACGCTCAAGCCCTTCTATTTTTTTTTCTATTTCTTTTTTGAGTTTACCTTTGCTTTCCCCCCTAGTAGAAATACTATCTGGGTCACTTTTAACATTTTTTATTTCGTCTTGTAATAACTTTTCAAAATCTGTTGGTTTAATACGCTCCCTTTTTAAAAAAGAAATTAAAGATTTTAAATCACTAAAATATCTAGAATTGTCCGACCTTGGTTTTAAATATTCCCAAGTATTGTCTTGTAGAATTGAATCAGAAATTGCAATAGAATCTTTCTCGTCCATAAGCTTCGGCATCTCATCGAGTCCAAGTACACTAAAATATTTTTCTACAATATTCATACCAAAACTATGAAAAGTAGACACGTGTACCTTCCCTGCTTCAGAGCCTATATATGCTCGAAGTCTTTCTTTCATAGCTTTGACTCCAGAATTTGTAAAAGTTAAACACAAAATACTATCAGCCTTGTTGTCTGTTTTATTTAAAATATTTCCTATACGCAGTGCTAATATTTGAGTCTTCCCTGTTCCAGGACCCGCTACTACCATAACAGGACCTTCAGTAGAGTCTACTGCATCTTTTTGAGCTAGATTTAACTTTTTATATTGTATATCAAATAATGTTTCGGACATGGACACATTATACCTCTTACTTACGAGTTGGTATACCCAGAGATTTTAATGCCTGTTCTGCTTTTTCGAAAACTAAACCTTTAAACCTAAGGCGTTTGTATCCAACAGAAAGTTGTTCTAATAAATCAACTGCATTTTGGTCTACCCCGGTCAGAATAACTTTTTGACCTCGTCCTTCAATAATATCAATAATTTCATCTAAAGCTTCTACGCCATCGGTATCTATAAAATATACTTCTCTGAATCTTAGAATAATCACTTTGTATTTTACAAGATTTTCTTCAAAACGTTTCAAGTGTGCTCTGCTATTTATATAACAAAGTTTACCTCTAAAAGAATAGAGTAAAACATCAGCGTCTTCTTCTATTTCTTTCAGTTTTGTACCAGAATCTGAATCTATTATCCCTTCTTGAAATTTATTTACCCTTAATTCAAAATGCCCATGAGAAATTCTGTTAATAAAAATAAGTAAGGCAACAGAAACACCTAATAAAATTCCATAAATTGGATCTACAATCACTGTAATAAAAGCAACAAAAAGAGATATATAAAAACCATTCTTTTCATATTTCCATAACTTCTCATAGTGCTCTCTCTCTATCATGCCCATAGCTACTACAACTAAAATAGCAGCTATCACTGCAAGTGGAATATATTTAAAATATCCGAGTAACAACGCTGAAATGAGAGCAATACTCACCACACTTATGACTCCTGAAGTTTTATGATTCGCTCCAGTTTTAATATTAAGCGACGTCCGAGCAAGTGCTGCAGTTGCAGGCATACCGCCCACAATACCAGAAACGATATTTGCAAGTCCAAGTCCAAGCATTTCTTTTCTTTCATTGTATTTAGTCTTTGTCATTCCGTCAGCGATCTTTGCTGAAAGCATTGTTTCTAGTATCGCAATGAGAGCTATGACCGCAGCAGTCTCCAACATATAAAAAGAAAATTCAAAATGAGGTTTTAAAAAGAAGCTAAAATTTATATCTCCAAATTTTCCACCTAAGGTTTGCACAGCAAAAGGTATTATATTTGCCTGACTTAAGTACCCAAGTAAAATTCCAACTGGTGCGAGAATAATAGCCCCAGGCATTTTAGGAGTAAACTTCTTAAACAGAAGAAGTCCTAAAAGGAAAATAAAAAATATAATCAAAGACACAAAAGAAGTATTCCCTATGTGTTTTATTGATTCAAATAAATTGGAAAGAAAACTTTCATGTTTTACGAGCCCCTCTAAACCAAGAGCGAAGTTTAATTGTCCAAGTCCAATAATAAAAGCAACACCTAGAGTAAACCCATGAATAACACTAGACGGTATGAGTATCAAGTATTTTTCTAACCTCAAAAAATAAGCAATAAGCACAAATAAACCTACCAAGATAGTAAGAACAGGTAGTCCACCAATTCCGTGTAAAATAACATAAGTAGCAATAATTCCAGAAAGCGCCCCTGTCGGACCAACAATATTAAAATTACTTCCTCCAAATAAAGAAGCTATAAGCCCAGCCCAAATAGCGGTAATAATACCAATAAGGGGCGTAGCATCGGACGCCACAGCCAAAGACACAGATAAAGGAATAGAAATAAGTGATACGGTAATACCTGATTTTAAATTAATTTTTATATTGTTTAAGATTTGTTCTTTCATTTTTTTCTTATCTAACTACGGATAAAAAACTGGAAAACCAGTTTTTTAATAACTATTAAATTTATCTACTCAGACTAAGCTCGATCTTTGACTTCCAAAAGAAATAACCAATGATGATAAAAGTAGTAAGTGGGGAAAGCCATTCTGGAATATGAAAACCAAAACTATGCAAAACCATAATAACTCCAAGCACAAGAATGGAATACATTGCACCGTTTTTTAAATACACATATCTCTTAATATTTTCTATGTTTCGAAGAGTAAGCTCTCGCACAACAAGAGCACCGATGCCATTACCTATTAAAATAAGTGGGACTGAAAGAGTAAAAGCAAAAGCACCCAAGACTCCGTCTATGGAAAATGTAGTATCAATTATTTCTAAAAAGAAAAGCTTAGAAAGATCAGACTGGGCACTTCCTAAAAGCTTTTTTTCTTGTTCTTCAGCATTTTGTTTGAATCCATGAGTAATAAAAAATAAAGAAGATCCAACAATAGCACCAAAGCCCATCAAAGTACTTTCTTTAAGTGCAAACCAAGAAATGACGGCTAGGAGTATTGAAACAGTAGCATAAAACCAAACTCCTTTAGACATAAAAAACTTTTCAGTACGAGGTAAGCCTAATCTTTTATCTTCAAGGAATAACCAATGTAAAAATAAAAATAAAAGAAATACTCCTCCAGCTACAAGTAGTATTGGTGCAGACTCTTGGATAGATTTTTGAACAAGCGGATCAGAACTCCATGCAGCAGAAAGAACTTGTCCAGGAGAAAGAGAACTGTTAAATGCCCAAATAATAGCAAAAGGTAAAAGACCACGCACCAAGAAAACCGCGATAAACATACCCCAAGTTAAAAACCATCTTCGAGCTCTTGCGCCCATAGTGCCAAGCACTTCAGCATTGATGATTGCATTATCGACTGAAGATATCGTCTCGAAAAGTACTAATCCTATAATTGTGAAAATCGCTGATAACATTTCTATATATTACACCTGTTTACTCCATTTGCCAATTTTTGTACGTTTTATCGAAAATGCTAAAGCTGGAATACCCATTTTCTCTCCGAGACTATTCGCTATTCCCCTTACATAAGTGCCACTACTACACTTAATCTTAAAACTCCCAACAAAAAAAGTTTCTTCTTTTTTTAATTCTTTTTTCCAAATATTTAAAATTTCTTTTTGCCTAAAATCCCCGTTTACTTTACTTACCCTTTTTTCTATATTTTCTAAAAGTTTTTTATTATTGATTTTTCTTAATTTTAAAAATTTTAAACTTTTCACATTTACTTCCCTTTCTGGAATATCTACTTCTTTACCTTCCCTTCCATATTCAAATAAAGGTTTCCCTTCTACGGTACGAGAAGAATAAATAGGATACTTCTGGATAAAAGTACCTTTAAAATATTTTAAATTTTTATTTATATCTTTTTCTAAAGACTTTACACTCAAAGCTTGTAAATGCTCTTCACAAGCATGAGCAATGACTTTACCTAAAATATCATAAGTATCAGTAGCAAAACCAAACAACACTTCAAATTCATATTCTTTATCTAATTTTAGATACTCGTCTTTTTTCTTGCACTCTTCTCCAGTTAGTATAATTAACAGTCCAGAAGCCATAGGATCGAGTCGGCCGGCATAGGTCATTTTGATATCTTTATACTTTCCATGTTTACGGCGAAACACCTCTAGGATTTCTAGAGGTGTTTCGCCTTCATGTTTATTTAAAACTATTATCTTTTTAAGACTCTGATTCAAAACTTTTACAGAATTATTTTTTACTAACTTTCTTTGCAGTCTTGCCAACTTTTTTGACTAACTTTTTAGCATCATTAGACATAGCCTTCCAATGCTTCTTAAGCTCTCCTACAACTTCAGTAATTTCTTCTTGTGAAACTCCTTTAGTCTTTGCATATTTAGTAGAAATTTCATCAACCACTTTATGATACATAGGCTCTGTAACTTCTTTCATTTCTTCAAATTTCTCAATCATCTCTCCTTTCATTTTTACTGCCCAACCATTTATCTTCTTTCTATTCTTTTTTCCTTCTGGACCAAACAATAAATAAGCTGCAGCTGACACAGCTGCTACGCCTACTCCCGCTACGATAGCCTTACCTACATTACCTTTTTGATTTACTTTTTTACTCATGACTTTATTTAAGTTAACAACTAATAATGACTCTACAATTATACCATTTTTACTCTTTTTTCGTACGCTTTTTACTTGCTCTTTTTTTTCCAAATAAAAAATTAAAAACTGGATTATTCATGATATTTTCTGAAAGTTCCTCAATGTGACTTGAAGCATGATCCACTCCTTTCTTTAAAGTATCTGAGATGTCTCTAAAATTCTTTAATATCTGAAGGAAATAAAAAAGGGCAACAATCAGAAGCAATGTTAAAACCACCACCGCAACACTGGTTATAAAAAAGAATATATCTGCGTGAATTAAAGTATCCATATCTTAATTATAGCATTTCTTAAGATTTTCATGTAAATTAGGATATAGACATAAAGGAGGGTTCGCATAGCGGTCTAGTGCGCTCGCTTGGAAAGCGGGTGTGGGTAATACCACCAGGAGTTCGAATCTCCTACCCTCCTCATATATTGCTAAATACATATATGTGTGTTAATTTCAAAATAAACACACTCGTACTTCACAAAAAATAATTTAACTTCTAAAGTTTTTATCATGGAAAACCTTTCGAATCTCAGTTTCAAAATGCTAAAAATCAAAGGGAAAAATTCCCTTAGAATCCCAGTCACCCACTCTTATCTAATATTGCCAAAAGAATATGAAAAAAATTTAATTCTTTACGACATAGGTTCAAAAAAGGTGAAAGAATTTGATGTCGGGCTTACCTCTGTTGAAAAATTAGATGGGGCCCAAATGTTGAATCAACTAAACATCAAACCTGACAATTTAAAAAAGGGTTGCTGGTATATAGCAGTGCACAAATCCTGGTCCTATAAGTTCAAGGTATTAAAAGTATGGTCCTGGGGAGACTGTGTAAAGATAGACATCCATCATTGGAATGGAAACGTAACCCATGAAGTGGTGAGAAACGCAGCCGAAAATGTGCGACATACCAAATGGGGAAAATTGGTTTGTATATTACCTTTGAAATAAAAGGTGTAATTGTTTGTTTTTAACGCCTGTCTGGAGTCAATCTGGCCAGGCGTTTTTATATATTTTTAGGGCTTGACAATATCCCCCTTTACCCTTGCATTTTATTTTAATATGTTGTATGGTAATTTTGAACTCTATATTTCTTCGTCAACTAAAAACTTAACAAAATGTTCAGAAAAACAAGAATTCTCTCAGCGCTTCTGTTCCTGAGCCTCCTGTTTTCAGGATGTTCGGTTGAACGTTTAAAAGTTGACCTAGTCAACTTTCTGGATTTCATCCAAATACTGTTGTCTCTAGATGGGTGGCTTAAAATAGCAGGATGTATCGCAATAATCGTTTTACTTTCCTATATTTTTGGGCTACTAAGTTACGCTATAAAATACACAAAAAAGGGTGCAAAAATTACTTTTAAATTCTTATGGCAATTCTTTGTTCTAAGAATAAAAAAAAGAAAATGGCGACTTTTAATATTCGCTACCGCTCTTTGGATTTTTTGGTCTCCTGTTCATAATTTTATTGAATGGGCACAACAGAAATTGGATCCTGTTTACATGGATCAATTTTCTGGGTTACCAGAAGATCAGTTAATTTCAGTTTTCGAACAAAACATCGTCGGTGACGAATATATTCGAAAAATTGTAATTGATAGTGTACACGCTACGGCAAAAAGGTTAAGTGCTTCCCCTCTTACTTTTTATTCTCCAGCTCTTTTTGAGTGTAGTTTAAATCCTCTAATAGTGCGCACCGATCGTGTCGCAGCTTCTTGGAGTCAATTTACTGCAAAAGGATTGCAAGGAATAAAATACGAAGGAAGGACATATAAACTTTCTGAAGTAATCAGCTGGTGTGAAAACAAGCAAATACAACCTATTATGGGTTTATCAAACGCTTATCACATGCACTGGTTAGGTGATTATTCAAAAAATCACCAAATAGAAGCTATCGATGTATATCTTTGTCTTTTTGCACCTTCTTTAATAGGTGAACGAGGCGAGACTAAAATCTACGGAAAATGGGATAAAAACCCACAGAATTACCTTCAGAATCAACCATTTGATGGTTGGTATATGGATGGAGCACAAATTATGCACAACAATTCACATTGTGATGGCATAATTACAGTACAGGAACTCCTTTTAGCTATGGAAGCAAAAAAGGCAACAATGATCAAAAAACACTTCAAAAGATTTTCACAAAATTCATCACACCAAAACTTTCAGGAATTATGAAAAAAGTACCTTTCCTTTTGGTAGTGGCCATAATAATGACCCTGCCTCTCTCAGCGTTTGCAAAGCAAACTTTACCAGAAGCCGTAGAAGCTTACCTCGGAACACGGACTTGCAACACATACTTCGTCGAAGATGGAGCTTCGGTTGTTTTAACAGTATCAACCGCCGGAAAACCTTCTGAGTTAAAATGGAAAAGTTCAGGAAAAACATTTCGAGGACTCATGAATGAATATCTGGAAGGCTTCACGGGCAAAGTAGATGTAGAAATACAAAAAGTAAAAATCTACCCAGCTCCAAAAGATGGCAAAATTCAACCCGGATATGAACTGGAAAGCGCCAACACTGCTGTTGCCGAAAAAGACAAAGGTGGTGGAGACCTTCAACCAGTTACAAAAAGACAGCGACCTGGTGGCGAATGGAGTTTTCCAGACTCGACCACACAAGAAGAAACAAAACAGAAATTTTTTCTTAGTTTCAACTGGTTTTCTACAAAGGTATCGGATGGGGCATCATTTGCATGGTCAGTCGTGACATGGGTGTTTTCAGCACTTTTTCTTCTGCTATGTGGAATAATATTTTTCTTCCGATTTGTAGCTCAAGCTAGTGCAGGAGAGAAACCAGTCAAAATTTTCGGTCTCGGGATTGTCTCAATAAACAAACCCATGCTCGTAATATTTGGTTGGAGCAGTTTTCTTACCTTCATTTCAAGCCTATTAGTGGTAGCATTTTTTGTGATCAGTGTATTCCTTTGGATAGTAAACCTGGGTTGGCCCGTTTGGCTTACTGCATTCAGTTTTTGGCCAGTATCAGTCTGGGGCGGCAAAACGGTCAATTGGCTTACTCCAAATTTGGACGACAACACTTCAGCCCTATTGCTTGGAGGAGGTGGAGAACATCACGGATAGAACATTTTGTTAATACATCCAAATGGTTGGATTCGAGTTATCTCGAATTCAACCATTTTTTATTGCCTATTTTTTAAGTTAAGGAATTAAAGCATCTTCAAAAATTCTTCGTCTGTGAGAATTTTTACTCCGAGTTTTTGTGCAGTAGTAAGTTTACTTCCTGCTTCCTCCCCTGCGACGACATAAGAAGTATTTTTTGATACAGATCCTGATACCTTCCCTCCTAAGTTCAATATCTTTTCTTTTGCTATCTCTCGAGACATTTGCGAAAGAGTGCCCGTCAACACAAAAGTAAGTCCGGTGAATTTTCCTGCGGACTTCTTTTCTACTTTTTGTATCACTACTCCATTTTCTTTTAATTTTTCAATAAAATGTAAATTGTTTTTATCATTAAAGAATTGATGCAGACTTTTTGAAACTGCAGGACCTATATTTTCTATGCTATCCACTTCCGCTAGGTCTTGCCTTGCGGAGGATATTAGTTTTTCTAAAGTTCCAAAATTTACAGCCAAATCTCGTGCCGTCTCTTCGCCCACGTGTAGTATACCTAAAGCCCAGAGGAACCTAGAAAGAGGTATTTTCTTTTTTTCTTCTATTTCACGAACTATATTCTCTGCGGATTTTTCTCCAAATCTTTCAAGTAGGGCGATATCTTCTTTTTGTAAATTAAATATATCTGCCGCATCACTGATGAGACCTTCATCTTTAAAACGTCGAAGTATTTTGGGACCCATTTCGTATATTTCAAATACAGAAACAAAATGTTCTAAATATCTCTCATTTTTTGCAGGGCATTTTTTATTCGCACAATAGTACGCAACAGAAGAATCATTTTTTAAACCTAATTCCTTTTTTTCTATATTTTCCCCACATGTCGGGCAGGTGGACGGCATTTTAAATTTCTTTTCTTTGCCTGTACGCATTTTAGGTAAAACTTCTACCACCTTCGGTATTACATCCCCTGCCTTCTCTATGACCACCGTGTCTCCTATGCGCAGGTCTAATCTTTCTATCTGGTCCATGTTATGTAATGTCGCTTTAGAAACAGTAGACCCTGCCACAGACGTCGGCTCGAATATCGCAAGAGGTGTAAGTACTCCCGTGCGGCCCACGTTTACTTTTATATCTTTTACTATCGTCGTAGCTTTCTCTGCTGGATATTTGAACGCCGACATATAGCGAGGAGCTTTACCTACTACTCCTAAAATTTCCTGAGTGTTTAAATCGTCAACTGATATAACAATACCATCTGTGCCGTAATCAAATTTTGGTCTTATTTTTTCAAATTTATTTATAAAATCTTCAACTTCTTTTAAATTTTTACATACAGCATCATGTGTATCTACTACGAAACCAATACTTCTCAAGTATTGATGTTCATCACTATGTTTTACAAAGTCATCTTTCCCGTCATGCACAAACATGTCATAAGCAAAAAAATCTAACTTTCTTTCTTTTACAAGATTTGGATCAAGCTGACGCAGACTTCCAGCGGCGACATTTCTAGTATTCGCAAATATAGGCTTCCCATTTTTTTCTTGAAGGATATTCAACTTTTTAAACACATCTTTCCGCATGAGCACTTCCCCTCGGACTTCAAGTTCATCCCTAATATTGTATTTTTTATTGTCTAAATAAAGTGGAATAGAATTTATCATTTTTAAATTCTCAGTAATATCCTCTCCTACAAATCCATCCCCGCGTGTTGCCCCTCGCACAAAAACTCCTTTCTTATAAAGCAGAGACACAGCGAGTCCATCAAATTTTATCTCACAAAAATAATTAAAATTTTTATTTGGAACTAATTTTTGAATTCTCTTTTCCCAGTCTTCTAATTCCAAAAAAGAAAAAGCATCATTCAAAGAAAGCATTCTTATTTTATGCTTTACCTTTTCAAATTTATCCAAAGGCTTCCCCCCGACTCTATTTTCTGGTGAATTTTGGTCAATAAATTCTGGGTATAGTTTTAAAATTTCTTTTAGCTCTCGAGTCAAAGAATCATACACCGCATCAGTCACCGCAGGGTCATCTTTTACATGATACAAGTCTCGAAGTCTTGCTATCTCCAGACGTAGTTTTTGAACTCTGTCTCTTGCCAAGTTTTTAGCTTCTTTTTTATCCTCCTTACTATCCATATTAGTAGTTTACCTCAAGTTCACGTTCTACGCGATTCGGGTTACTAGCAGAACAGTCAACCGTATTACTTCCTCCAGAACTATAACCTCTAGCCAAAACTTGAGTGGTTACTGGGTCAACCGTTGTTTTTGTTACAGTCACTTTCGCACAAGCCTGACCAGAACCTAATGGGAAAAGAACAAAGTTCCATGGACTAGGGTCCGGAGTATCTGAGCCGTTATTTAAGTCTACAAAAGTACCAGCACAAGAAGTATCCCCTTGTGCACTCGGTACACCAAAAGCACTAATAGAGATACCTATATCATAATACAAAGCACATTCCACAGCGGTATCAGCCGCAAAAAAGGCTTCATTTGTAGACCTTGCTGAAGTTCCAAAAACAATCTCTTGAAAAGAAATCTTTGCTAAACCTAAAGCAATAGTTAAAATAATGCTCGAAAGAACAACAGCAAAAAGTAATACAAATCCTCTCTTATTTTTTTGTATTTTTTTATTTACCATTATTATTGTCTTATCCAATTAAATAAATTTTCTGAAAAAGTAATCTCGTACGGCACAGATCCATTCATAAAAGTCACAGTCGAATATATCTGTGTTTCGTGAGCATTTATATTGGTAATATTAATTCTTCTTACAAAACCAGAATTAACACCCGTAGTGTAGTTATACTTACCAGTAAGAGAATCATATAATAAAGTGGGGCACACCCCAGCAACACAAGGTGAAATAGTGATGTCTATGATAGGTTGTATTTGATCATTGAAGTCTAATGCCTGATCATTAAAATAACAGCCTTTCCCATTGTCTGTATTACAATCTTCAATCTTTACTTTAAAATCGTCCCATCCAACAGTTCCATTTGGAGGATATAAAAGATAAGTATCTCGCATATTTCTCATATACTCTATACCCTCTTGGGCTAGATATATAGCCGCCATTTTTTTCTTCGCGTATAGAGTATCTGTGATACCGCTAGACACAATAGTCAAAAGCGCGATAACAGAAACAGTAAAAATAGATATAGCGACAAGCGTTTCAATTAAAGTGAACCCTTTATTTTTTTGTTTTAAGGAAAATTTCATTTTATGGTACTAATTGAATTAATCTTTGAGAGACGGAAGTTTGTAAATCAAAAGGTGTTTCAACTTCTTTGTATTTTATCTTACCAGCTAATCTGATATTTACTAATGGTTGTTGTTGGTTACCAGACGCCTCTTCTGCTCCTAAAACAGAAAACCCAGAAACTGAATTAATCAAAATATCACTAGTATTTAATTGCACGTAGCTAGTACCTCCATCAGTCGACTTCCAGATATTAAAAGTAATACCACCATCGTTTGACTCTACTTTATATATCCATTGATCACTAGTAACACCCACATCTCCATGTGCTTCTTCAAAAACTATTGCACCACCACTAGCACAACTTAAAGGCACATCAAGATTATTAAAAATACCATTATCAACACAACGATAATTATAGCCCGTACGCAAATTTCTAGACATATCTTCTAAAATAAAACTAAGATTATCTATAATAGAACGTACATCTTCTGATTTATTTCGAAGCAGATTTGCGTTAAGTAAAGTTCCCATTCCAGCCATGATTATAACTATAAATAAAGAGATAGCTATCATCGTCTCAATGATAGTATATCCTTTATTTGTTCTTTTGTTTTTTAAAAAATTCATTTTCATGGGGTTAATCTAATTGTATCCTACCTGATGGATATATTTTTATTTTAGACACATAAGAATAAGGGGAAGATAAATTTACTGAAACATAAGAAGGGGTACAGCCTAATGGAGGGTTTGAAGCGATAACAGCAGTCGAACTAGGACGTTTGAAAACTATACTCAAGTTAGAAACAGTAGCAGGACAACCAGGACCAAAAACTTCTAATCCATTATTACCTATAAAGCTACCTCTTGTAATATTTATTATCTCATTTACTTCCCCTCCTATACTGTATGGAGGTATACAACTAGAATCATCACAAGCTTCTGGGTAATTTGGATGATTTGTATCGGTTCCAGAATTATTTAAGTCAGTAAAATAAATAAAACTTTTAGAAGTTCCAGTATCGAAATAAAGCCCATACGACGGCCTCCAAGGGAAAACAACAGGAGGCAAAGTAGACAAGTCGCCGGACGTTGAGGATTTTTGAGCTTCCACTATTTTCAAAGCTACATCATTTGCTAAATTTTTTATATCTACCTTTGATTGAAAAGCTCCATAATTAAAAACAACAACAGTAGAAATAATAGAGAAAATACTTAAAACAACAATAAGCTCTACGTAAGTCATTCCCTTTTTTGTATTTATTTGTTGAAATTCTTTAAACATTTAAATTATCCAGATCTTAAAAAACTTTAAAAATAAAAACATCAAAAAAGAAGGCAATAAAAGTACCTATGACTAAAAATGGAGCAAAAGGTATCTCGCTTTTTATCCCAATTTTTTTACTAAAAATCACAAGCAAAAGTCCGAGTATAGCACCAGACCAAAAGGCTATAACCATTGCGGATAATGCTTTTCCAAGACCTAAAAAGAAACCAATTCCAAGCATAAGTTTGGCATCTCCTAAACCCATCCAAGTACCTCTTGAAAAAAACCATAAAGCTGCAAAAGGTAACGAAATAATAAAACCAGACAATAGGTCAAGAATATATGGTATATGAGGATAAATTTCATATCCACTAATAAAAAACATACCCACAAAAGACAACACCCCAAAGACAAGAGAAAGAACATCTGGAATTATTTTATGTTTTACATCATAAACTAAGATAGTAATCAAAATTGAAAACAAGACAGCATAATAACCAAAAAGGAGAGAAAAGGTTATGGTGTCAGAAAAAAATATATTTTTAAATTTAAAGAAAAGTAAACCAAAAATAAAACCAGTTATGAATTCTACGATAGGATACTGTACTGATATCTTGGTTTTACAACCACTACATCTACCTTTTAAAGCAAAAAAAGAAAACAAAGGAATGAGTTCGTACCAGCACAAAGTTTTTTGACAAGACATACAAGCGCTTCTACCACCAAGAGACTTTCGTGTATTTAATCGATAGATAAGAACATTCAAAAAGCTACCAATGATTAAACCAAACACAAAAAATATCATAGTTAAAGTAAGAGTCATTGTATTTTTTACACCTTAGTTCAAAGGGCAAACTGTACCAGCACCAATAGATGATGTTGTCTTTCTAGAAGCAGCGAGACTATCAACACACCACATGCTATTACTAGGACTCTTAAGAGGAACTTCTGCAGCCCAAGAGGAACCATTTTCATTACATGTTGCAGTAGTAAGTGTTCCCGTACCGTTTGTAGTATAACTAACTAAACCTGCTGATTTTATAGCAGCTAACATGTTGCCACTAATACCACCTATTGTACCGTTTGTACAAAGTAAGATATAAGTATTAGGATTTGCTACATTTGTATTATAAAAAACTTCTGCCACAGAACGTGCGCTTGAAAGGTTTGACTTTACACTACCATCAGCACCTTTATTTCGAGCATCATTCAAGGCAATCACAACAATAGTAGCTAGGATAGCTATAATAGCTATCACAATCAAAAGTTCTATGAGCGTAAAACCTTTTTCCCTTTTTAATTTAAACATAAGATTCAAATTGATTATAAAAAAATAACAACTAATAATATCCTATATTGTATCATATATATAAAACAAAACACCATTGCTACAATGGTGTTTTGTTAATATCTCCTTATTTTTGGCTAAAAAACTGTGTTAACTTGGCCTTGACTCGTTTCAAAACCTACTAGTACTAAGCCATGAAGAGTTTCTCTTTTAGTTTTCGGCTTATCATCACAACCCTCATCACCGTCATCGAAATTTTCGTCGTCGTCATAATCCCCTTGTTCATTGACTTTTTTGACTTTCTTCACGATTTTAGTCGCGTCATGTGGATTCAATTTGTAATTACCTGTTACTTTATCTTTACCTACGACAGCTTTTTCTGTGAGTTGTTTTATTTGACCACTACTGTTTAACTGCCATTGATATCTTAAAGTAACTTTTTTAGTGAAAACTCCATTAGAAATCCCATTGTATTTAAGTTCACTAATCTCCAATTTTATTTTTTTATCCGTACCTACAAACTTTGAAAACTTAACTTCTACTGTTCTTCCTGCCTCATTTGTCACAAGAGCTGAAGTAGCTGTCAGTACGATAGTTGTATTAGAATCTGCATCTATCCCCACGACTGAAAGATCTTTAGTATTTGGATCAAACACAATCTTTGCTTCAGGGGCTGTTTTATCTATTTTCATAGAAAATGTTTTCTCAATTTCTATGTTTCCTGCACTGTCAGTAGATTTATATAAAACATTCTGAACTAAATTTTCATTAAAAACTATCGGGTTAATATATTCATTCCAAGTCATTCCTTCATCTACTGAATATTCAGTCCTTAAAATTCCAGAACCAGCGTCAGTTGCGTTTAAAGATAAAGTAGTGTCAGATGTATACCAACCGTTCGTTCCAGATGTACCAGAAACAGTGTGAGTTGTATTTGGATTTGTTAAATCTACTTTTATTGTAGTATTTCGAACTTGTTCAACTACACCTGCGTTATTTGTAGATTTATAAGACACGACATCAATGCCTTCAGACAACAAAACAGGACTACCGTTGAATAAATTCCAAGTAACTCCCCCATCAAGTGAATACTCTGTCTTTAAAATACCTGAAGGTTCGCTAACTGCACTAAATTCAAAATTAGTAGCAGAAACATACCAATCTTCTGTGCCTAAAGTACCATTTACATTTATTGTAGTAACTGGCGCATTACTATCTACGCTTGTAGTTATAGTTTGCTCATCTTCTATATTACCTGCATTATCTTTTGCTTTGTATTTAATAACATAAGTACCAGTATTAAAAGATAGTTGAGTGCTGTAAATTTCCCATGGGCCATTATTCACTGAATACTCTATTGTAGAAACAAGAGAAGTGTCATCTGTTGCAGTAAAGTCTAGTACAGCACTAGAAGTAAGCCAACCATTCATGCCTTCTTCTCCAGCTACCACTGGAGTAGATATTGGACTTACTGTATCTACTTTTACATTGATAGAGTGAACAACTTCTTCATTCCCAGCAAAATCTACTGATTTATATAAAACAGCATTATCTCCATCAACTAAAGATAAAGCAACAGAATACGGAAGCCAAGTTATACCCTGATCAAGAGAATAAAGTATTTCAAACACTTCAGAGGTTGTGTCAATAGGATTTAAAGAAAAATCAACATTAGATACATACCAATTATTTTCACCTTGTGTACCCACAATGTCGTGCGTCGTATTTGGAGCTGTCTTATCTATTTTTATTTCTACTGTTTGTTCATCTTCAACATTACCTAATAAATCTTCAGATTTATATTTCACCACATGAGTACCTTCATTTGAAAAGACGACTGGACTTACGTAGATATTCCAAGTAATACCATTGTCTAATGAGTACTTAGTATTCAAAACTCCAGATAAATCGTCAGTAGCAGTGAAAGATAATGTTACATCAGAAGTATGCCAATCATTTGTACCTAACATTCCAACAAGAGTTGGTAATGTTTCTGGCTTAGTAAAATCAGGAGAGACTTTATGTGTCTTTATTTGCAAAGAAACATCATTATTTGAATCACTAGAACCATAAAATCTTTGAGTATCTGCACCGCCTGAATTTCTAAACATGGTTACTCCATAGGTATGGGTCTCATCTAAAACTAGATTATCCCCAGTACATGGATATGCTTTATATTTAGTAGAAGAATCAAAATCTACAACAGTCTTAGCATTTAATCCTTTTGATTGATAAGAATTACCACAGCCTGTATTTCCTGTTACAGCATAATAACTAACACCTGCAGTGAAATCAACAATAGAAACAGCAATAAAATGCCCCGCACTATTACCATGATCATGGTAAGAGAATTTTAAATCTGCAACACTACCGGAGTATCCTGTAAAAGTATTGAAAGCACTTATAGAAGATTGATTAATTTCAACTGAATCATCAACTTGATTATAGGCAGCAGATTCAATACAACCAACAGCACAATTTATAGTAACTTTAACCTTATATTTTTTAATAGCACCATCTACGGCAGTTACAGTATAAGTAACAGGTAAATTAAAATTTTGCGCCCCACTTGGACTATAAGTAGCTCCATCTGATACAACAACGTCTGGTGTAATACTTGAAATATCTTGACCAAAAGGAACTGCTATATTTATAGTACGAGAAGGTTCGTCTACTACTCCGACTACGGAAGGGTTAAAATTTGATAACACAAAAGAAGTTACTGAATTTTGAGCGTCATGAAAATTACTATCATTTTCTACGTACCAATACAAATCTTTTGTGTTGGTACTAGAACCATAAAATCTTTGAGTATCTGCACCGCCTGAATTTCTAAACATGGTTATTCCATATTTATGAGTTGAATCTAAAACAAGGTTTGATCCCGTACATGGATATGCTTTGTATTCATAAGTCTCGTCGAATTCAACAATCGTTTTTGCATTTAAGCCTGTTGATTCATAAGAAGATCCACAGCCATTAGGCGTTCCTATTTTGTGAGCATAATAACTAATACCTGCATCTAAATCCACAACAGCTACACCAATAAAATGGCCCGGGCCATTACCATAATCATGGTAAGCAAACTTTAGATTTTTTATATGTCCTGCTACTTCCGTAAAAGAAGCATCTGGAGAAGCACCAATACTTGAATTTGGTATTTCTACACTATCATCTAACTGAGAATAAATAATATTTGCATTCGCATTATTAGCGAAAAACATAAAAACAAAAAACACAAAGAAACTTAACAAAAACTTAAGACTTGATACTTTTTGCATACTCGTATTTTATAAAAATTAATAATATTGATAATGAAAAGAACTACTATAAAAACAAAAAAGATGTGCAGAATCCGCACACCTTTTTAAGGCAACAATATTAAACGATAGCTCACAGTAAAAATTTTAATAAAATTTTTCACTTTTTGTAATAAATAAATTACTACATTATTAAGTATAGCAAAAAAATAACAAAACAAAAACCACTCTGAGTTACCTCAAAGTGGTTTTTTAAAAAATAAATACTATTCTACACAAGCACCTGAAGCGTTAACTTCAGCAGTAGCACCAGCTTGGTCAGCAGTAGCTAAAGTAACTTGCTTTGATTTTCCTGTACTGTCAACACACCATCCAGCTGTACCAGAACTCTTAAGTTGAGTTACGATAGCCCATGCACCTTGGTTAGCAGTAGAAGCACAAGCGTTCAAAGTGTTTAGAGAGTTAGCTTTTGCAGCTGCGATTTGAGAAGCAACAGTCGCTTCTCCAAAGATTGTATCTGTAAAACCAGCACCTGAAGTAGCACAAGCAGCTGGAGCAACTGCACCTGCAGCACAACCAGAACCTGCAGCAACACCGTCTGCGTAACAACCATTTGCATCATATACAACTTCAGCTTGAGCACGAATACCAGCTAGAGTTGCTTTGATTGAAGCGTCATTTCCTTTTGCTCTTGCTGTGTTAAGTGATGCAAGAACAACAGAAGCCAAGATACCGATGATAGCGATAACAACCAAAAGTTCTATAAGTGTGAAACCTTTCTTAAAATTAATTTTCTTCATAATTTGTTTCGTCTCATTAAATGAGACAAGTGACTATTAATAATTTATAATTTTCTACAACAAAATTGTACCATAACGAAGTAAAAAAACACATCTTCTTTATATACTGCTACAAAAAAACAAAAACTACCTCAAATCAATGAAGTAGTTTTGTTTTAAGAAACAATATCAACTATTCTACACAAGCACCTGAAGCGTTAACTTCAGCAGTAGCACCAGCTTGGTCAGCAGTAGCTAAAGTAACTTGCTTTGATTTTCCTGTACTGTCAACACACCATCCAGCTGTACCAGAACTCTTAAGTTGAGTTACGATAGCCCATGCACCTTGGTTAGCAGTAGAAGCACAAGCGTTCAAAGTGTTTAGAGAGTTAGCTTTTGCAGCTGCGATTTGAGAAGCAACAGTCGCTTCTCCAAAGATTGTATCTGTAAAACCAGCACCTGAAGTAGCACAAGCAGCTGGAGCAACTGCACCTGCAGCACAACCAGAACCTGCAGCAACACCGTCTGCGTAACAACCATTTGCATCATATACAACTTCAGCTTGAGCACGAATACCAGCTAGAGTTGCTTTGATTGAAGCGTCATTTCCTTTTGCTCTTGCTGTGTTAAGTGATGCAAGAACAACAGAAGCCAAGATACCGATGATAGCGATAACAACCAAAAGTTCTATAAGTGTGAAACCTTTCTTAAAATTAATTTTCTTCATAATTTGTTTCGTCTCATTAAATGAGACAAGTGACTATTAATAATTTATAATTTTCTCTGTTCTTTTTTTAAGAGAACAGAAACTTCGACTTGTTTTTAATAGCTTTATTATATCACAAACAAAATAAATACAAGTACAATCTAGTTATCCACAGGAGGGTTTAATTTATACCTCCAGCCAAGTTGTAAATAGGAAGCAGTATAGAAACCAATAAAATACCTACTCCGAGACCAAGTACTACTATCATAATAGGTTCTATGAGCCCGACGAGAGTATCTACTGCATCATCAACTTCACGTTTATAGAAATCAGCTAATGTTTTCAATATCTGACCAAGAGAACCTGTCTCCTCTCCTACTTTCACCATCTGTACCATGATACCTGGAATTTGATCTGGATATTTCTGAAAAGAAGCAGACAAAGCAAGACCAGACTTCACACCATCAGCTACGTCTTTTAATAAATCTTTGTACACACGGCTACTAACAACATCAGCAGTTATATCAATGGAACGCACAATAGGTATACCTGAAACAAGCATGGTATCCAAGTTGTCTGCAATTCTAGAAAGATAAAGTTTTCTATATAAATTACCAACAGCAGGTAGAGAAAGACGTGTTCTGTCTATGTACTCTTTCCCTTTGTCTGTACGTGAAAGACTCCAAACCCAAATACCAAACAAAATTAAAGAAATTGCAAAAATGAAACCATAATTTACAAAAAAATCTGAAAATCCAATGACTATCTTTGTAAAGAAAGGAACTTCTTGTCCGGATTCATTTAAAATAGTAGAAAGTCTCGGTATAACTACGACAAACATCACTGTCATAACTACAAGAAAAGTAAAGATAACGAATGCCGGATAGATAAGAGCATTTCTGGTCTTAGAAGTTAAAGCATACTGTCTGTCTAAATATTCAGCCAAATGTAAAAAGGTCTGATTCAACTTTCCTGTTTCCTCTCCTGCTTTTACCATGTTTATATAAAAATCAGAAAAAACATCTGGATGACGAGAAAGTGCCCCGGAAATAGAAACACCTGCTTGCAGATCATCTCCTATTTGATTTAACTTTTCTCCTAAAAGTTTATTTTCAGAATTTGCAGCAAGCATATTGAAAGCCTTCAAAGCAGAGACTTGTGCTTCAAAAAGTGTAGCAATCTGACGAGAAAGAATAACTACATCTTTCATTGGTACTTTTGTAGAGAAGGTTCTATTAAAAATAGACTTGGTGTCTTCTTTTGCATTTATAGCCAAAATGATAAGTCCCCGTCTCTGAAGACCACTTATAGCAATGTCTTTATTAGGAGCATCTATTTCCCCTTCTTTGTTTATTCCTTTGTCATCAACTGCTTTATATTTAAATAACATAATTTTTTACAACATTCTTTCTAATCCTTTTGGATTAAGTGAGTATTGATAAGCATTCTCAATAGATATTTCACCGGTACGTACTAATTCCAAAAGTGAGTGGTTCAAGTCGATCATGCCAGACTCCATACCTGTCTCTATCACAACATCTATTTCATGAGTTCTTTTTTCGCGTATTAAGTTTGATACTGCGTTGTTATTTAACAGCAACTCAAAAGCAGGTACAAGCCCACCAGCAATACGAGGAACAAGTCTTTGAGAAAATATTCCCAATAAACTGGACGCAAGTTGTACACGAATCTGATCTTGTTGACCTGCTGGAAAAGAATCTATAATTCTATCTATTGTTTGAGAGGCATTATTTGTATGAAGAGTAGAGAAAACCAAGTGGCCAGTCTCAGCCGCTGTGACCGCAGTAGAAATAGTTTCTGGTGTACGCATTTCACCGATTAATATGACATTCACGTCTTCACGAAAGACTGATTGTAATGCTGTATGAAAATCTTTTGTATCAAGGCCAACTTCACGTTGATTGATTATGGACTTGTCCGCTGAGTACATATACTCAATAGGGTCTTCAATAGTAACAATATGCTTTGTCTGTTCTTTGTTTATTATATTTATCATTGCAGATAAAGTAGTAGACTTACCTTGACCTACTGGACCTACAACCAAAAAGAAACCTTGTTTCTTCCGAGCAATTTCAGCTATAACAGGAGGAAGTCTAAGTTCTCCAAGAGATTTTACTTTTGGAATTAATCTAAAAACTAAATTTACTAATCCTTTTTGGAAAAAAGCGTTACCTCGAAGTCGAGCTTCACCACGAAAATCATAAGAAAAGTCCATCTCTTGCGACTCCATAAATTTATCAAACTTCTTCTCATCAAAAACTATTTTCAAAAGACCTTCCATATCTTCAGGTTTAAAAGGATCGTGTTTTACCAAAAAAATAAGTTCTCCAGATACACGAATAGCAGGTGATCTACCTGCTCCTATGTGCAAGTCTGAGCCACCTTCTCGTATCACTGTTAAAATAAGATCTTCTAATTCTTGTTTATGATTCATAAATTATGATTATTTTATTATTGTGGAATAACAATCTTTTGAGTTGCATTCAAAATTTCTATCACTTGGTCGATAACCTCAGCTGGAGTCGAGTTTGCTTTTACGATATAACCGCTCACTCCCAATGAATGACCTCTGTCTATATCCGACTGCTGACTTTTATTTGAAAGAATTATTTTAATAGAATCTGGAGAAAGATTTTCTTCATTTACTTTTTGTAAAACCTCAAAACCATCCATTCCTGGCATGATAACATCTATCAAAATAATATTTGGAACTAATCCCCCTTTTAGTTTATCTAAAGCTTGTGAGCCATCTGATACAGTGTGTACTTCAAAATTATTTTGACTGAATTTAAAAGCATACATATCTAAAAGAAAACTATCATCATCAACTATTAAAATTTTCTTTTTATCTCCTTCCATATATTTAAATTAATTAAACTTATTATAATACAAAACGACCCTAAAATAAACTATTCATTTTCATTACTAAAATTATAAACGTCACTAAAAGGAATAACACCCTCTACTGCCTTTAGCATAGCATCTTCCCTCATCATAAACATACCATTTTTTCTAGCAACTTTATATATCTCAGATTCAATAGGATTTTTTAAAATAACATTTTGAATCTCTTTATCAACTCTAAACATTTCAAATATAGCAATACGCCCCCGAGTTCCAGATGGACATTCAGAAGAAGGTACAGTGTCGTACATCTCGTCTTTTATAACAACGTTCTTTTTAAACTCAAGAGGTATGTCTGCCATCTGGTTTTCAATCTGAAGTTTAATACTTGGATCCATCGGTACAAGTTTCTTTGACGACTTACAGGTAGCACGAGCTAGACGCTGAGCAACAGAAAGTATAAGAGTCGGGGCAATAAGATAAGGATCAACTCCCATATCTACAAGACGAGGAATAGCACCGATAGCATTATTCGTGTGCAAAGTTGATAAAACCAAGTGTCCAGTAAGGGCAGCTTGTATAGCAAGTTGAGCTGTTTCTTTATCACGTATTTCTCCAACAATTATAATATCTGGGTCTTGACGCAATATAGAACGAAGTCCTGATGCAAAAGTATACCCTATCTCTGGCATCACCTGAGACTGGTTCACGTCTGGCATGTTATATTCAACAGGATCTTCAAGAGTAACAACATTCCTTTTTTCTTTATCTAATTCATTCATAATTGAATAAAGGGTGGTTGATTTTCCGGCTCCAGTAGGACCTGTAACAAGGATAAGTCCATAAGGTTTTTTTATAGCTTCACGAACCATATCAACATTCGTTTGAGAAAGACCAAGCTGGTCTAAAGTTCGAACTCCTTTCTCAGTATCTAAGATACGAATAGCAATCTTTTCTCCATAATAACCAGGCATAGTAGAGACACGGAAGTCTACTTTGCGTCCATCTATATTTGTAGTGAAAGATCCGTCTTGTGGTTTTCTTTTTTCATCTAAATGAAGTTTTGCTAAGATTTTTACACGAGCAACAATACCGCTGTGAACATTAGTAGGAAGCATGATAGTAGTATGAAGTGTTCCGTCTACACGGTAACGCACTTTCACTTTTTCTCCAATATGTTCAACGTGTATATCAGAAGCATTTCCTTCTATTGCATTACGTAAAATAACAGCGACTATTTTGATGATAGGAGCGTCTTCGACGATCTTTCCGTCTTTCATTTTTACGTCGCTTAATTCTTTATTTAAATCAGAGTTACTTAAGTCTTTTCCTAATTCTTTCAAATCTTGTTCATCTGCTCCAAATTCACCTAGAGCTTGTTCCACTTCGACAGAAAGACCCTTATAATTATTCATCACTTCCAAATAATCACTTTTAGGAATTAAAAAAATTTTAAAAGGTATACCTAATTTAGCAGAAATAAATTGCAAAGCATCCATGCCTTGAATATCTTCAGGATCTGTTACTCCGACTTCCAATACACCCTCAGTAAGAGCAAAAGGTACAAAGTGATAATAACGAGCAGAGTCTTCTGGAATATATTTCAAAATATCAAAAGAAAGTTCTTTTATATTTACCCTTTTTACAGGAATACTATAATACTCCCCTTTTACTTCAAGGATTTGGTCTTCCGTTATGCCTGATTGGAGCAATGCTTCCTCCACATCCCCTGCGTATTTTTCTTGTGCAAGATTTTTTATGTCCAATATCTGGCCGGAATTTATTATTTTTCTTTTTACTAATTCTTCTAAAAAGCTCATAATTTTATCTCGTACCAGACGAATTTGATGGTGGTACGACCTCATTTAAAGAGCTAGGAGAAAAAGAACCCGCAGAACTATTTGTTTTTGGAGTTGTAGTTTTAGGAGCTGGTGCTTTTATTTCAGGCTCTTCTGATGCCGCTATACCCGCATCAAAGACACTAGCATTCAAGTCAGTAGTAGTTACTGGAGTCGAAACAACGTCAGTGCCAATAGGAGCAAAAGGATTAGCACGTCCTTCATTTCCATCTTGAACAAGTAAAATACTTGAATCGCGCAAATGACTAAAAGCAGTATTCGCAAAAATACTATCATCAAGATTAATTCCTTTTACGCTAAGTAAAAGCGCAAGAAAATCCTTTGCTATTTGTGAATCTTGTTTTGGTTCTGAAGAAACCTCATTCGTAGTTGTGGTTGTAAGTCCAGAAGAAACAGTTTGTAAGTTTGGCTCTTCTGGTGCTTTTTTTATAAACACAAAATAAACAACAGCCAATACAAGACCTATTCCCACAAAAAGTATTATGTTTTTAATTTTTGGTGACATTTTAATTTTTTAACCAATAAGTCTTAACTTTAAAACTATACTTATAAGATTCTGAAAAGGATTTCGCTCCAGTCAAAGGTACATCTGAATTGAATTGAATTGAAGCTATATCTACTATTCTCAAATTACTCTCTAAGTCTTTAGTAAAATTAATAAAATCATTATATTTACCTTCAATAGAAAAACCTAAGTCCCATGTGCCATATTCTTTGCTGTTTTGTTTAATTTGAGTTCCTCCAGCAACAGTACCTACGCCACCAGTAGTGTTTGGAGCAGCTTTATCAGCTTTTGATTCTGTCTCATACTTTACGTCTTTTAAGATCATTCCGTAAGGTGAAGCTATTTTTTCTATTTCTAATATTAAACGGATATTATCAACATTATCAGGTAAAAGTTTTTGTAATTTATCTAAATTTACAGGATCAATAGCGCTATATTTCTTAGTCAATTTATCTCTTTCATTTTCAAGAGCCTTAGAGTTATCTAATGCTTGATTGTAAGAAGAAACCTGTTCTTTTAGAACATTTGTCTCTTTATACATAGGACTTACAAAAAGAACGAATCCGCCGATAGAGAGAGCTATTAAAATAATTGGTGTGATAAGTCTTAACATTTTTTTATAAATTATCTTCTTTTACTTTTGTGTCTGTATTTGTAGAATTCGGAGTCGTAGTATTCGTGGTGGGTGTAGTTGTATTTACATTTTCAATGACAGAATTAGCTGGACTTTCAGTTTCAAGAGCTTGTCTATAATCAACAAAATCAGCATCAACAAAAAATTCTAAATCAAACAAAACATTTCCTTTATCATCAAGTGACAAGTTTGAAAAGACTGGATCGATAATATGTTTATTTACACGTTCATCTTTCGCTAAGATATCAGCTTGGAGAGCGACAGAACGATACCCAACCGCTTGACCGTTTAATTTTACCAATATTTGAGAATTCTTATCCCCTGCTAAATCATAGCTAAATTTTGTATAACGTACAGTTTTTAAAGTAACCTGACTTAAAGCTTTAAAAATAGGTGAAACAGCAATATGCTTTAATAAAATTTCATTAGATGAACGCAAACGTCTATCCAAGAGTTTTAGTTGAGATATTTTTTCAGGTTCAAAACGATTTTTAGCTAAAGTTAAATTCTTCTCCATTTCTGTGATATTTTTAGTAAGTATCCCTTTATAGAAATAAAGTCCAGCATAAGAAAGTGCCATAGATACAAAAATAAAAATACCAATAATAGTAAAAAGACCCATAGGTCTAGACGCCTTTGTTCTCTCTTCAACTACTGGCTTTTTTGGTATAAATGATGTTTGGAAACTTTGATCCATCTATTTGTATTATAACTCTAGAATTAATTCTAGCAAAGCTATTTTGTTAAGAAATATAATTTTTAATTTAAAGAAACAATTTCCAGAAAATTATTGTAACTTTCTGAGAGCAAGTCCTATCGCGATAGCAAACTCTGGTCCGGTGGTTTGTAGTACTTTTTCTAAAAAAGCAGGTGCACCAACTTTAGAAAAAGGATGCCCTACTTGAACTTCAGCTTTAAAATTATTTACTGCGACTTCTTGCATTCCCTTCAAAAGCGCACCGCCACCAGTGAAAATAACTTTTGTAATAGTTCTACCGTATTTTTTCTCGTACCCTAATAATACATTATTCGTTTCACTAAAGATATAGTCAGTGTGCACTTTTATGATATCAGCCAGATTTTTTTCATTTGGATTACCAAAAAGACCAAATTCTTTTTTCATTTCTTCTGCTTCAGCAAAAGGTATGGATAATGATTTTGATATTGAGTCAGTGATGTCAGCTCCACCGCGGTTCACAGTATGATAGCCTTTTACAACACCAAACTCTACTAAAGACAATTTAGTACGAGAAGCACCAAAGTCTACGAGTAAAACCAAAGATAACTCATGTTCAAAATTTGCACGAACGGAAGAAAAAACCTCTACTTCAAAAAATGAAGCTGTTAAATTACATTGAGAGACAATAGAACGTATTTTAGATATTGCATCATTTTGAATAGCTACTACGAGTACTTCTGTTTTATCTTTTTTATTTAAACTAAGTTCTGGATTATTTGCTTCTTCAAAAGAAGGTTCTTTGGAAGGAAGGATAAAGTAATCGAGAGAAACTTCGTTTATCGGAACAGGTATATATTTTCGAGCTTCGGTTGGAACAATAGTAGATATCTCACTTTCTTTTATGTTTGGAGGCAAATCCACAGTAAAGATAAGACTGGACTGCATCGGCACAGACATAGCCACAGAAGAAGTTGTAACGCCTGATTGTTTTAAAACTTCTTTTAATGCTTCGATGGTTTTCTCTGTTGGTAAATTTGTCACTCTTCCAATGTCAGTATCTGCGTAAGTACCTAAAGATATAGCTCCGTAAGTTTCCAATACTGCTTTTCCTGCTTTCTTTTTTATCTCAACAACTTTGATAGCAGAAGAACCTATGTCTATACCTATAACACTATCAGAAGAAGCACTTCCTAAAGTACCTGAAGTTGAACCAAAAATTTTCTCAAAAATATTACTCATGTTTATAAATTATGATAAAGTAAGTATAACACAATGGGCGTTTTAAACACTATATTAGATATACTTTTTCCTGTAACTTGTATTTCTTGTAAGAAACATGGAAGCTATCTTTGTCAAAATTGTTTAAATAATTGCCGTTTGGCAGAAAGAGAAAACCTGGACTGGATATACTCTATTTATGATTATAGGGATCCTCTTATTAAAAGAGCTATTTGGCTACTCAAATATAAAGGCAAAAAAAGTTTATCAAAGGTCTTTGCTACTAGCATATATTTAAATACCTTAGAAGAAATATCTGAAATGATGTTATTAGAAAATTTTAAAAACCCTATACTCATCCCTATCCCCCTTTCAAAAAAGAGGTATCGTGAGCGAGGTTACAATCAGGCAGAACTCATAGCTCGAGAATTACTTTTACTTTCACCAGAAACTTTTACTCTAAAAAAAGACATTTTAACAAAAATAAAAGATACCATACATCAAGCACACATAAAAGACAGAAAGCAAAGATTAAAAAACATTACAAATTCTTTTAACATAAAAAATAAAGAATCTATCAAAAATAGAAATATAATTTTAATTGATGACGTGACTACCACAGGAGCCACATTGTCTGAAGCAAAGAAAGTATTAAAAGAAAACGGAGCTAAAAAAATAATAGCTTTCACTGTGGCTCACTAATAGTTATAAATAAAAATGCTATAATATTTTCCATGAAACATTGTAAAGATTGCGAACCCGCACAACAGTCACATTTTTTTGCTTATTACTCAGTAGTTCTTGGTATTTTAAACGAACCATTTTTAAACTTCATGGAAAGTATTTTTGGTCATGTGGCGGAAAGAATATCTCAAACACTTGGCACAAACTTTATAAAGTTAATGGTTTTTTTACGTTTGGGGCACTACACAAATGAAATAAGTCCAAAAAATAGTCTCCGAGCAAGATGCGTCTGGGAAGAAGCAAATAAACGCGGTATAAAAATGCGAGAATTTCACATGGGGCCTGTCAGTGACGTGTTCATTGCAGAATTTAAAGGAAAAACTATTAGTTTCGATAGTATGCCTATGCCAGACACCATCTCTCCTTCTTTGAAATGGATGGACGACAAATGGATAATGAAAAAGAAATTTAAAAAAGAAAATATTCCTGTTGCCAATGGTGGAGTAGCTTGGAATAAAAAAAGTGCTTTAAAAATATTTAACAAACTCAGTAAACCTGTAATTGCAAAACCAAACTTAGGTTCCCGAAGTCGCCACACTACTATCCATATAAATACAGTAGAAGAATTAATGGTGGGTTACACTAAAGCAAAAATGCTTTCTCCTTTTGTTGTGATAGAGGAAGAATTAAAAGGTGTTCTTTTTAGAGGTACAGTCATTGGTGGTAAATTAGTCGGTGTAGTAAAAAGAGAATGGCCTCAAGTTGAAGGTGACGGCATACATACATTAAAAGAATTACTAGAAAAAGAAAACGAAAGACCAGAAAGAAATGGGCCAGTTTTTCATAAGATAGCATTAGACAAAGAAGCTTTCGAAGAATTAAAAAGACAAAATATAAAAATGGAAGATATTCCGGAAGCTGGAAGAATTGTTACTTTTTCTCAAAAGACAAGTCGTGGTGTCGGAGGACAGACAACAGAAGTTACAGAAACAACAAATGAACACAATAAAAAAATGCTAGAACATGTGGCTTCTTTTTTAAAAAACGAAGTAGTGGGCGTAGACTTTATAATGGAAGACATTACAAAACCTTGGTTTGACCAACCACGAAGCGGAGTCATTGAATGCAACAGTCTACCTTTTATAGACTTACACCAATATGTTTTATTTGGTACACCAAATAATGTAGCCGCAAAACTATGGGATCTAGTTTTGCCAGAATCAAAACCGATTTAGATAGTAGGTTTTTCTTCTTCGTGTTCTTTATTCTCAAAGTTATCTATTGTGATTTCTGAATCAGGATTAAAAGCACTTGGATCAATCTCTAAATGTGAGAGAACTTTTTTTGAAACTACAAAATCTCCTAAAAATCTTAGAAATTCTTCTTTTGCTTCCCTTTCACCTTTTTCTATAAAGTGATCTAGCGGATGTCCCTCTGGAGTAAATTCAAAGTGGCCTCTTATCTCTCCGTCTCGAAAAACACGTAAATGATATTGATCATTGAAATTTAATAACTTTCTCCAACTCAACACTTGCCCATCGTCTATCCATGCTACGAAATGATTACCGAAACCCCACTCTGCATGTAAATGATTTTTTAATTCTTCTAAGGTCCTACCAGGAGTAAGCCATCCTATGTGGTAAGGCTGTCTGCCTTTTTCGTGTCTTATAAGACCAATTTTCAAAAGAGATTGTTGTGTTCTGGTGAATATTTTATAAATAAAATGCCACATCCTCTTTTTTAGTTTATCCATGGAATTCATGTAAAGGAGTATATCATAAATAAAAAATTACAAAACTTTAAAAAGAATGATTTTTAAAAAAATAAGAGTACACTAAATACATGAACGAAGATATATATAAAAAGTCCCTAGAATTACATGCCAAATATCATGGCAAATTAGAAACAGTAAGTAAAATAAAGCTTGATTCTAAAGAAGTTCTGTCTCTTACTTATAGCCCAGGAGTCGCTGAAGTCTCTCGAGAAATAGCTCGAGACCCAAAACTTGCCCGTGAATATACACTCAAAAGAAATACCATTGCGATAGTAAGTGATGGTTCTGCTATCCTCGGACTTGGTAATCTTGGCGCTCTTGCTGCAATACCTGTCATGGAAGGGAAAGCAGCCATATTCAAAGAATTTGCTGGAGTAGATGCGTTCCCGATATGTCTCGACACACAAGATGCCGAAGAGATAATAAAAGCTGTAAAACAGATTGCGCCAGTTTTCGGAGGAATAAATTTAGAAGATATTTCTGCACCAAGATGTTTTGAAATAGAAGAAAGACTTAGAAAAGAACTCTCTATACCAGTGATGCATGATGACCAATGGGGAGCAGCTACGGTAACACTCGCTGCATTTATAAATTCTTTAAAATTAATAAATTTAAAATTAGAAAATCCCTTGAAGCTAGAAGAGGTGAAAATAGTATTGAGTGGAGTCGGAGCAGCAGGGGTCGCTACTGCAAGACTTTTGAATGTATATGGAGCAAAAAATATAACCTATGTAGACAGTAAAGGAATAATTCACAAAGATAGAACTGATTTAACAAAAGAAAAAATAGAATTACTTGAACAAAGCACCGCCCTCACAAAAGAAGGAACGCTTTCTGACGCACTCAAAGGAGCACACGTATTCATCGGACTATCCAAACCAGGAGTAGTTACAAAAGAAATGGTTCAATCTATGGCACCAAATCCTGTCATATTTGGACTCGCAAATCCTACTCCTGAGATAATGCCCGAAGATGCAAAAGAAGCTAGAGCATATATCATAGCTACTGGACGCAGTGATTATCCAAATCAGATAAATAACTCTCTCGTATTTCCTGGAGCATTTCGTGGAATGCTAGAAGAAAACATTCCTCAATTTAAAATAGAAATGTTTTCTGCTATTGCGGAAGCTCTCGCAGACTCGGTCGTCGACCTATCCCCTACAAAAATAATTCCTAGCATGTGGGACAAAGATGTAGTAAATACTGTGTCTGAAACAATTAAAAAATTTAAATAAAAAATAAATGAAAAAAGATATTACAAAAAAATCATATATCCAGAAAGCTCTTGAGCTTTTGCAATCTAAATTGGGCAAACCTGTAACATCTCAAGAATTTTCTTCATTAACTGGCGCAAATGGAAAACCTATTGCTCATAACATAAGAAGAATTTTTGAACTCCGAGACGAAATGGGCTACAACATAATAAACCATAAAGACAATGAAAAAACAGGCTTAAATTTAAAAGTAAACGAATGGGTACTACTCGAAAAAGATCCAGATCCTAAAAAAATAAGATCCAGAGGTGTAAATAAAAAGATAATGTTCGAAGTTTTTCAAAGAGATGGTTTTACTTGTCAGACTTGCGGTAGAACGGTAAATGATGATGATCCTTTTAAACCAGATCATAAAATCAAACTTCATGTAGGACACAACATAGCGCACAAAAGAAAAGAAGGTGAAAGTGAAAATAAAGTTTTAACAAAAGAAGACTTCACCACTATGTGTAATGTATGTAATGAAGGTGCAAAAAATACGGACTTAAAGAAAATTACTTTATTAGATAGAGTAAAAGAAATTGATGAAGAGAAGCAGAAAGAAATCTACAATTTCTTAAAGAAAAAATTTACTTAGGATTTTTCGGTATTTGTTTTGCTATATAGTAAGCAAGTGGCCAAGGTACGGCATTACCTATCTGCCTATACTGAGAAGACACAGAACCTTCGAAAATAAAGTCATCAGGGAAAGACTGAAGCCTAGCGGTCTCTCGTACTGTCATGCGTCTTTTTAAATTTGGATGAGGAATAATAACTGGCCCTCCTGTACCACCTCCTCTTCCAACTATCGTTGGCGAAGGTTTGTCCCAATCCGTGGCTCTGTTTCCTATATGCCCATTTATCTTTACTTGATGACTTGTACCAGTATGATTTGGAATATCCTTAGAAGGTTTTTCTGGTAGGTCACTTATGGACTCACGGACAGTTTTCCATTTTGGAAAAATTTCCCCCTCTTTTGAAAATACTGGTTTTGGGTGAACAAAAATCTTCTTTACGTCTTTTCGAGTACCAAGTATTATCACTCTCCTTCTTGTCTGTGGCACACCATAATCCGCTGCATTTAATATTTGAAATTCAACATGATAACCTTTTGGTATAGCATGACGTAATTCTTCGAGAATAACTTTTAAAACCTTACCGGTATGGTTTTTTCTATCTTGTGCGTTTTCATAACCACCAATAGAACACAAACCTGCGACATTTTCTGCGACAAAGTATTTTGGTTTTTTATCTCTAATAACTCGAAGTAATTCGAGATATAAAGTATTTCTTTTATCTTCTGTATTTCTATAAGGATTTGCAATAGAAAAACCCTGACAAGGGAAACCTCCTATCACTACATCTGCCTCTGGTATACTAGACGAAGGGACTTCTTCTATATTTTTGCAGACCGGTTTGTGCTTGAAGTTCTTTTCATAAGTAAGACAAGAGTCAGGATCATTATCATTTGCCCAGACTATCTTATGACCCGCTTTCAAAAAGCCTAAGTCCATTCCTCCTGCTCCTGTAAATAAAGATATTACTTTCATATATTTTATAAATAAACACGTCTATTATAAGATATATAAAAAATTAAAGCAAGCACTAAAAATTAACTGAATTTTTCTGTATCTATTTTATTATTTTTAAACTGAGCGAGAGTGTATCCAGCAGTATATTGAAAGTGAGGTAAGTCTTTAAACTTTTTCCAATTCCCTCCCCATTCGAGGCCAATACTTTCTCCAATACTACCTACTTTTTTAAATAGTTCGGCATATTTCCATGTCACCTTTCCATTTACGATAGGACACACATCAAAAGCTACACCATAGTTATGAAAACTCTGTCCACCTTTTGCATTCGTCACTATCTTTCCTTTTTCTGTACGCCCTTTTGCGTATAGGGCGTCTTGTTCTTCTGTACTTCTGAAGCCTTGCACGAGAATTATTTGCACCCCTATCTTCTTAGATTCTTTTATTAATTCCTCTGCTAATAATTTAACTTTTGGTTTTAATAAATTTAAATTTATCATATACAAATTATATCACTTTAAAAAATAAGCAAATAAAAAAGGCCTCCTCCGAAAAGGTGACCTGTTTTTTTAAAAAAGTGAATAAAAATTAACGACTGCCAATAAAAAGGGGTGGGTTGCGATCAATATGATCTTCGTTGGATTCAGCATGAGCAGCCCGAATCTTTTTTTGGCGTTTTTTTCTTTTGATATCTCTGATACCATTCTTGATATTTTTAGAGATTTTTGAAAGAAGATTCTTGTCGTTTCGAACATTATTATTACCTAATGACATGGCGATGTATTTTATTGTGTGAACAATTTTTTTTCTAATTTATTCATAACACGTATACAAAATAAAGTCAAAAATGACTTTTAAAAATGATGCGGAGAGAGCGAGATTCGAACTCGCGGTCCTGTTTAAGGGACGACGGTTTAGTAAACCGTTGATTTAAACCACTCATCCATCTCTCCTT
>JBBTSS010000007.1:0-9062 GCA_038064635.1 Patescibacteria group bacterium | reverse complement strand
TAAGGGACGACGGTTTAGTAAACCGTTGATTTAAACCACTCATCCATCTCTCCTTTAGTGGTTTTTCTAATATAACACAAAATGTAAAAATAGTAATAATATGCTAAAGTATTTGTGTTATCTTTGGAGCTGTGGGAGAGTGGTCTAATCTACCTCTTTGCTAAAGAGGCAGGGGGTTAAACCCCTCGAGGGTTCGAATCCCTCCGGCTCCGCAGTTTAAATGCAGTGAAAACTGCGTAGCCGAGAAAGTGCCTTGAGGCACTTTCGTGAGGGATGAGAAAGGAGTTTCGTTATGGTGAGCTTGTCGAACCATCGAAACTCACCTGGCTACGTAGTAGCCGAACCCTCCGGCTCCGCCAAAAATTTAAGCTTTATTTTGAAGCCTTTCTTTTACCTTTTTTACAACATCATTTATAGCCCAATTGGATTTCACTAAATAACTAGTCAGCTCGTCTTCGACGATGTCTTTTGCCATTTCTTTATCGTCAGCACCTAGGTTTGTAAGGAGCATCACTGGCACACTTTTACTCCAAGGGCCATCTGCTCTTAATTTTTTCAACATACTCATACCGTCCATCTTAGGCATAACAATATCAAGCAAGATAATATCAGGTTTTTCTTTCCTGGCCACAACGAGGCCCACTTCACCATCTTTGGCTTCAAACACGTTGAACCCTTCCCTTTTAAATTTATCGCAAAGGGCGTTTCGTAATGAAACTTCATCTTCCACAATTAAAATTGTATTTTTTTTAAAAATATTCATACAAACTTATTTATTTACAGTATTAGAAATGTCTTCTATTATACTTTCCAGTTTATGCTCAGCCTTTATATAATATTTATTCACACCAAGTTTTTTATAAGTTTTAACCAAATCAGAATCTGAAGTATTTGAAACCACAAAGATAGGTACTTCGCTCCATTTACCACCATTAGATTTAAATTTTAAAACAAAATCCAAACCATCTTCTTTACCTATCAAATTATGATCAAGCCAAATAGCATCTACTTGCTCTAATTCTTCTAAGTGTTTTAAAGCTTGTTCTACTGCATTTAAAGTTATCTCACCAGAATTATTTTCCAAAACAGGGTTACCAAAAGCACGGATAACACTCCGTGAGTGAATGACGTTATAATCATTCTTTTCGAGTTTCATTTTGATTGCCTCAAACAAAGATTTTTCATCTTCAATCACTAATATAGTTTTTTTATTTTTAATACTCATAAATTTTAAAATATTTATTTAATTAATAAATCACACGGCAATTGCACATAAAAAGTACTACCTTTGTTCTCTTTCGACTCAAACCAAACCTTACCTCCAGAATTATCAATAATGGCTTTAACTATATAGAGACCCAGCCCTGTACCTTCTGTATCTTTTTCCCGTACATTATCTGCTCTAAATAATTTTTTAAATATTTTATCCTGCTGATTTTTTGGTATTCCATATCCCGTATCGTTAATCTTAAAAAGTATATTTCTATCTATATAATTTAGAGAAAGAGAAATCTTAATTTTTCCTTTAACTGGAGTATATTTTACCGCATTAGAAAGCAAATTTTGTACAACCATGGAAAACAATTTTGGATCAGCTTGTATTATCGGGATATTTTGTCCAAAATCCAAAGACAATTGAATATTTTTTTCTTTTATGGCAAATTTTTGTTCTTCTACTACATTTTCTATTAAAAGAACTATGTCTATTGGTTCTGGCTCTAATATAAAAGTCCCGAGGTCCATACGTGATACAGACAAAAGTGCATTTACCAGTCCTATCATTCTTTGATTACCTTTATAAACTTCATCTAGATATTTCTTTTGTTCTTCATTTAATTTACCAGCGTCACCAGCTAAAAGCATTTCAGTGTACCAATTGATAGTAGAAAGTGGTGTTCGAAGTTGATGGGAAGCCAGAGACACGAATTCTGTCTTTGCTTTATCTATTTCCTTTTCTTTTGTAATATCTCTAAAAGTTTCTACCACACCGATAATCTCTCCTGAGAGTAATATGGGATTCACAATACTACTAGCTGGAAATCTACTTTTATTTTTCCTTATATAATAAAAAGGGTTTGTTAAGTCTGCAATAACGACTTCCCCTGACAATACTTTTGTTAAAATTCTTTCATTAAAAAGCACCACTTCTCCTTTTTCTGATTCTCTAGGAACAACTTCCACTATGTGTTTACCTAAAACTTCAGCACTACTCCAGCCCACCATTTTTTCAAAAGCTTGATTCACGTAAGTTATCTTCCCTTCTTTATCCACCACCACCAAACAGTCTCCAATACTCGCAAGGATAGCTTCATCTACTGCTTTCTTCTGTAAAATTCTTTCGGAGTCCTTCTTATGGTCTTCTAAAATATTTAGAAGTGCAACATTAGAAGCTTCTAACTTTTTATTTGTTTTGGGTTGTATTTTATTGCGCATGATAAATAGCCTTAACTTACTTTGCCAGTTGTATTTTTAATAATTCTATTTCTTTTTTCATCTCTATCATCTTCAACTCTCTACCAACCATGACTTTATTCAAAGACTCCAAGTCCTTCACTTTTTTTATTAACTTTTTACACTCTTCAGATCCAATTTTTTTCATATCTTTATTTTTCATATTATTTATTCCCATACTATATATGCCGCTAAACTACATACTTTATTACTCCTACTAAAACAAAATCTACCTTCTGCCAAAGTATTGCCGTAAGAAGAGATACTTCATTACACTTACTATTAAATACATAACATGTTATGCTTTAAGTCAAGAGAGCGAAGCTATGTAATAAGTAATAGCCCCTTACGGCTTAATAATAAGTGACCCCTAAACAAAAAAACAAGATGGCTTTAGATTTTGCTTTAGCCCATAAAGACTTTGAAAAAGGCTTAAATGCCCGTGCTTTCTTCAAAGTAAACGACCACTCTCTAGGTGAAGACTTAGTACAAGACACATTTCTAAAAACATGGAATTATCTACTAAAAGGTGGAAAAATCGATCTTATGAAAGCGTTCTTGTATCATATTTTAAATAATCTAATTATTGATCAATACAGAAAACATAAAACAACTTCACTTGATTCCCTTTTAGAAAAAGGATTAGAACCAAGTATAGACAACAATAGTAGAATGTTAAATATATTAGACGGAAGAAATGCAATAGATTTAATATCTCATTTGCCTATTTCTTATCAGAAAGTAATGAGTATGAAATACATAGAAGACCTTTCATTAGAAGAAATGTCTATCTTAACCAAACAATCAAAAAATAGTTTAGCGGTAAAACTTCATAGAGGGCTCGAAAAACTAAAAAAAGTATACCTTCATAATTAATATCTAATCAAACAAAAATACTCCGACCTAGGTCGGAGTATTTTTGAAATACAAAACTATGTATTATTGCGCTGTTCTAAATGACTTAGGCAAAAGAACTGAGACATTACCACTAGCATCAGTTATTCTGACTGCATAGTTATAATTTGTATTTGCAGATAAATTAGTTAAAGAAAATTGTTTACTTGAACTAAAATTTGAATCTACATTCTCGATACCAGAGACGACAGTTTGCCCAAAAGACATTCCGGAATCACGCATACTTAAGTTATTTGTATCATGGAAAATACTAGCGATAACAGGTTCACTTGTATTAAAAGTAAGACTTGCATTTTTACCAGATACATTAAATACAACGTTTGAGAAAGTTGGAGCAAATATATCAAGACCTCTTCCAGCAAGGATCAGACTATTCATTTTTGCTTTTGTTCCTGGACCTGCGATACCATCAGCAACTAAGTCATAAGCTAATTGAAATTGAACCACAGCTGCTTTTGTTAACATTCCAAAATATCCTGTAACTGTACCTTGTGGGTAAAGTTGAGAATTAGAAGCTAATAAATTTTGTGTTGCTGTAACGTTACTTCCTCTTACTCCTACTTTCATTGTACCTCCGCCTATTTGAGTAAAATCTGCTTTAGCATTTGCTGGTATTAAACCAAACATAACGATAAACATGAATCCCCCTATTGTGCTTAAAACTTTAATTTTATTATTTTTCATAGAATTTTTATAGATTTATTTTAATAATTAATACTAATATACAAGTTCGACTACTTCTATATATAAAGACGCTAGTGTCCCTTAAAAATTACAAATAAAATCCAAATCAAAACATTGTTTTTAACTTTAGTCAATGAGGTATTTTAGACACAAAATGATGCTATAATAAAACCCATGAAGAAAGTAGTAAAAAAAACCAGCACAAAAAAAGTTGTAAAAAAAACAACTAAAAAGACTGCTCTCAAAAAAGAAGAAAATCCTTGCTTACCTCCTCTTTCCTTAAAACAACTCCAAGAAGAAAATGCTAAATTAAAAAAAGTTGCTTCTATCCGTACAGATATAGTATCTATCAGTACTCATCAAATACGTACTTCCCTTTCTGCCCTAAAATGGATCATCAAAATGTTCTTAGACGGTGATGTAGGAAAGCTAACTTCAGAACAAGAAAGTCTAATGCGAAAAGCATACGAAGGAAATGACCGAGCGATAAGTATCGCAAATGAACTGCTTCTAGCAAATAAAACAGAAGACATCGTAGAAAAAAAATACGCCATGTCTAAAGTAGACATGTCAGAACTTATAGATGCTACTATATTCGACTTCTCTGGAGAAGCCCACATGAGAGGCATAGAAATCATTTTTTTAAAACCAGCAAATAAAGTGCACCTCGCAAATGCAGACAAAGAAAAAGCACGAGTAGTGTTACAAAACTTAGTAGAAAATGCGATCAAATACAGTGATATGCATGGAAAAATATTTATAACCCTAAAAGAAGATGGTGATTTTATTCATGTATCAGTAAAAGACACAGGTGTCGGCATATCCGAAGAAGGTAGAAAGAGTATATTCCAAAAGTTTTATCGTGCACCAGAAGCCATGAAGAAAGAAGCTATTGGTTCTGGTATTGGACTCTTCACCACAAAGAAAATAGTCGAGAGTAATGGTGGAGAAATATGGTTTGAAAGTTCAAAAGGCGAAGGCACGACTTTCTTCTTTACTATACCTATTTTTAAATAATCCTATTGCATCAAATTAAAAGAGTAGTATAATCAAGATATAAAAATTATGGCCAAAACAGTACTTATAATAGAAGACGACAATTTCTTACAAGGATTAGAAGCTAAAAAGCTAAAAAAGGAAGGCTATGAAGTTTTGACTGCCTCAAACAGCGTAGAAGCCTATAAAGCTATCGAAGGTAAAGAAAAGATAGATATGATACTCTTAGATCTTCTTCTACCGGAAGTAGATGGGTTTATGATATTAAAAAGAATCCGTGAAGATGAAAATTTCAAAGATACTCCTGTTATCATTTTCTCCAACCTTTCCGAAGAGAAAGATATCGAAAAAGCTCAAAAACTTGGTATTAGTGAATTCATGGTTAAATCAAACTTCACCCTCGATGAACTTGCTGAAAAAATCAAAATGTTGATTGGCTAATAAATGCAACTTAGCGATAAATTAGAAAAAGTATTCAGATTAGATGAAAATCAAAAAAAAGCATTAAGGCGTCTTAATGCTTTTTCTGTGTCTGATGTGCTTTTTCACTTCCCTGTCAGATATAGTGACCTAAGTACAGTCAAAAAAATATCAGCTTTAACTGTCGGAGAGATGGCAACAGTCTATGGTAAAGTATCAAAACTTAAAACCAAAAAAGCTCATGTCTCAAAGATAGCTATGGCCGAAGGAGAGATCGAGGATCTGTCTGGGAAAATAAAAATAACTTGGTTCAACCAAGCATATTTGGCAAAAATGATAAAAAACGGTGACAATGTAAAACTTACTGGTAAAGTAACTGAAGGCAAATACGGCATATACCTAGCAAACCCTGAATTTGAAAAAATGGACACAATGCCGATAGATTCACACGATTCACTTTTCAAAACGGAAACAGGGAATGACATTGGTTTATCTTATCCTGTGTACCACGAGACAAGAGGTATTACTTCGAAATGGTTTTACCATGCAATAGAAAAAATACTAAAGGATAGAACTCTAGAAAATACAGAAGATTATATACCCCAAGAAATTTTAAAAAAATACAACCTCCCTTCTCTCGCTACCGCTCTCGTCTGGATACATAGACCCAAGAACGATAAAGATGCAGAAGCTGCACGAAAACGTTTTGCTTTTGAAGAAGTTTTTTGTATCCAACTCGAAAGACAACACGACAAATACGAATATAGAAAAAACAAATCTTTTCAAATATCATCTAAAGGAAAAGATTTAGAAAATTTTATTAATAACTTTCCTTTCAAGCCTACAAATTCTCAAACAAAATCTATAAATACACTACTCGAAGATATGGCTAAAAACTTTCCCATGTCTCGACTACTCGAAGGAGATGTGGGAAGTGGAAAGACAGCCGTAGCGGCTACTGCCACTTATGCAGTAGTAACTCAAAGACCCGAGAAGGACGGTAAAGCTCAAAACTTTGGTAACTTACAAGTAGCCTACATGGCTCCAACTGAAATACTTGCAACACAACATTTTGAATCATTCATAAAATATTTTGAAGGGCTCAATATTCAAGTTGGGCTCATCACGGGTTCTGGATGCAGAAAATTCCCTAGCAAAATAGCAATGGGAAGAATGTTAGGAAAAGATATGTCTAAAGGAGCATTCGCTACGACAAGCAAAGAATCACCCTCCCAAGACAGAGTGCAAGCGACGGCAGACATATCTTTTACGGGGAAATCTTGGACAGACATATCAAGAGCTCAACTTTTAAAATGGGTAGCCAATGGCGAAATACCTATTTTAATAGGTACTCATGCACTCATTCAAAAGACCGTAAAGTTTAAAAACTTAGCATTAGTCGTCATCGACGAACAACACAGATTTGGTACAGCCCAAAGAAGAAAACTCGTACGTAAAGACAATATCGCTCCACACTTACTCTCTATGACTGCGACTCCTATACCTCGTACTCTTGCACTAACTATTTATGGTGACCTAGATTTATCCCTTTTAGAAGAGATGCCCATGGGCAGAAAACCTATCATCACAGAAATAATAACTCCAGACAAAAGAGAAAATACCTATGCAGAGATACATAAAGAACTAGAAATCGGAAGGCAACTCTATGTTATCTGTCCTCGTATATTTGAAGCTGATCCAGAAAAAGAAATGGCGCTCAATGTGAAAAGTGCAGTCAGCGAAGCTAAACGACTTAAAAAAGAAGTATTCAAAGAATACGAAATAGGGGTGCTTCATTCACAGATGAGTAAACAAAAAAAAGAAGAAGTAATGAAAGATTTTACAGATAATAAACTTCAAATTCTTTGTGCAACTTCCGTAATAGAAGTCGGGGTAAATGTACCGAATGCAACTATTATCATAATAGAAGGAGCAGAACGTTTTGGACTCGCTCAACTCCATCAACTTCGTGGACGAGTCATCCGTAGTAATCATCAAGCGTATTGTTATGTTTTTGCTGACACAAAAACTACGAAAACAATAGATAGACTAAAAGCATTAAAAACCGCAAAGAACGGTTTTGAACTCGCAGAGCTAGACCTGACCTTACGCGGAGCCGGAGAACTAGGTGGAACAAAACAATGGGGCATCACCGACCTCGGTATGGAAGCAATAAAGAATATAAAAATGGTTTCTGCTGCTCGAGAAGAAGCGACACGTATGATAGCCGAAGACCCCGAGCTTACACACTACCCTATCCTAAAAAGTAAAGTAAAACAAAAAACTGAAGAGTTTCATTTTGAGTAAACTTTTTGTTTTATTTATTCACTACTTTCAAGAATTAGAGAATCTCTGAAGACTTTTCTTTCATTAGGACTTTTTGCCAACCAATCTTTTAATTCTTGTGTAGTCATATCTTTTGTATATAAAAATTCTTTTAGCATTTCTTCTTCAGTAAGGGGTATCTCTTCTTGTGCTTCTCCTACCGATTTTACTTTAATTTCTTCTTGAAGTGCTACGATTCTTCTAGAACTCTCCTGCATATCTACTAGTGTCTTTTTATCAACTATTTTCCACCCATTACCAAAATTAATTTTTACTTTATCTGGATCATTGAAGTATTGAGTTTGAATACTCTTGATTTCACCATTCACATATAATGTCTGGTTAAAAATAGCTAAATTATTGTCTGGTTCGGCATCATTATTTTTTTCAAGAACATTGGGTTGTTCTAATTTTTTTTTGAATTCTAAGATTTCATCATGAAGTTCCTTATAATAATATGTATCCTTAGCAGTATTTAAAACCTGTAAAAGTCTTGATGTAAAGTCACCTTGCTTTTCTTCGGGCAATTGATCAATTAAAGAATTAATTTTAAGTGCTATTCGCTCTGCTTCATTAATATCTTCTACACGAGTAAAATTATTCCTCACTTTTTCAGGTATCCTTTCTGCTCTCATTTCCGCAGAAGTTTTTTTCTTATTTATTTCAGGACTAGGTTGAATTAAATCTTCATTCATATCACTATGTATTACCTATTAACTTAATTGATTAATCTAAATAACCTAATCTTGTAAAAAGTTCAACTGAAGGTGGTGTAAGTTTCAAATTTTTTAAATCATTTAAATCCGTCCAACGATACTTAACTAAGTCGTCGTTAAGATTAATATTAATTTCATCTGAGTTTTTACTCAAAACTATTTTATAAACATTAAATATCATGTGACATAAAACTTTTTCACCACTTTCTTTTAATGTCTTTTCAGATTCACCTGTACCAAGATCATCAACAAGTTCTATTTTTTCTAAAGAAATATCTATACCTGTTTCTTCAAACACTTCGCGTATAAGCCCAGCTATTTTATCTTCGCCTTCATCTAAGCCACCACCTGGAATATGCCAACAATCCAAATAAACTCCCCCGTGTTCTGGGTCTTTCATTCCTTGAAATAATTTATTATCTTTAGAAAATATCAGAGCTGCTACAATTTCTCTTTTTATACTTCGCATAAAATTATGATTTATTATTAAAACTACAACTAGTCCGCCCTCTTGGATTCGAACCAAGGACCCCAGAGGTATAAGCTCTGTGCTCT
>JBBTSS010000006.1:0-1446 GCA_038064635.1 Patescibacteria group bacterium | reverse complement strand
GAAAGCCGAATAAGTACTCATCAAATGGGTGATGCTCAATAAATATGCCAGTGATAGTTTTAGGGTTAAAGCGCCAGATCCATAATTTGTCTGTTCTTCCATGTTTAGTGGCCCACATATCCCAAGCGATACCGTAAATTACGACAACACATGAAAAAATTAATAACTTTTGTAAATCAAAATTAGATCCTAAACATAAAATCAGGGTTATAATTGGCGGAACATAAATAGCAATAAGTAATTTAAGGTAAGTGAATTTCATTGATTTTGGCGAGGCTTTGCGAGCCAGGGGAAAATTATAAATATAACAAAAAAGCAACCAGCTAAGATTATCATAATAGCCTCGCCCTTAAATTCTATGTTTTTTACATATTCCCATAGGGCTATAGGTAAAGGTATCCATACGAGAGGAAATAAAAACTCTTCAATTGGTAGATTGGATATTTTTATACCAAGAATGGTTTTATCATTGAAATCCCAAACCCACTTCTTTGGGTCTGTTTTCCCTCCTTTGGTGGTACCCATGTCTGCCCTCATTATAAATGACATCCCCAGTAGGGCAATTAAAAAAGACAGTAGAATTTTTTGATTAGATAATTTACTGAGAAAATAAATTTCAGGCAATATTGCCAAGATGGTGAGACTAAGGAGATATCTAAGATGATGTTTCATAATGGTATTTTGCGTCTGTATAGAGACATTTTAACACATCAATGATAGAAGACAAATATTTTTTTCTGCAATCGCGGAGACGGTGAGAATAAAAACTATTCGCTTATTCGCGCGAATTAGAGATAAGAAATTTGCGGAGGGTACAGGGCTCGAACCTGTAAGGGATTTCTCCCGCTGGTTTTCGAAACCAGTGCATTACCATTCTGCCAACCCTCCATTTAAGTTATCCTATCAATTTTTTAAAAGCTTCTCCACCTTTATATTTTTTAATTTGTTGTTCCCGTAACCATGCCGATTTTTTATCTTCAAATTTTTCTACATATACTTTTATCCAAGGACAACCATTTCGGGTTGAAATATTTTTACCAGAATTATGATCCTTAATTCTTTTAGTAAAATCAGAAGTATACCCTATGTAGTATCTTTCGTTTTTTTGACTTTTTAATATATAAACTGTATACATTGCTTTAAACCACCCACCGCTTACAGCGGGGTCCCGCCAAAGGCGGTGATCTGCCACGTCTCCACCTTAAAATCTAGCATTTTTTGCAGTTTTTTCAAAAATAAAGTAAGATATTGCAATGGCCCTATCCCTCCTACGCTAAAGCTACGGACGGGCAAGCGTCTTTGTTTGAGCAAATTTACAATTTGGCCCCATCGTCTAACGGTTAGGACATCGGGTTTTCAATCCGGTAATCAGAGTTCGATTCTCTGTGGGGTCACAAATCACAGGAAGCAGATAAACTGCTTTATTTGTGAGTGTTTTGTGAAGAC
>JBBTSS010000005.1:0-7762 GCA_038064635.1 Patescibacteria group bacterium | reverse complement strand
AGACAATCGATGTTTTGCGTAAAATTCCGGAAGTTATAGAAAATGCAGATTGCCCGATAGACGTAGAATTTTTGATTGCGCAAAAAGAGGATTTGTATGAACTGAATATTGTTCAAGCTCGAAAATTGAGCCCAGTTCATTTGAATAATTATTTGTGCAGTCAAAATTTTCCGATGTCGAATATTGCGAAACAAGTACTAATACCTGAATCTTTTATTTACCATTCAGTTGGTAGATTTAAAGGACGTTTATGTACGGGAGGTTTCAAATCTCGATGGATGAAAAATGATTTACCTAATATCTTTATGGTAAAGCATGATTCGGGCGAAGGTCTTTTTCGTTTCTTGGAAGAATTACCAAAAGATTTTTGTGGTGTGGGGCTTATTGTCACACATCCAGAGATGCGAACGCATGATCACTTGCAGTATTCGGTGTATGAGGACCCCCGTTTTTCTTTTGTTTTACATGTAGAAGATTCTGCTGTTTCTAATTTGAAAGACGGAATGATTTTGAAAGTAACGTCAAATGGTAAACGGGTGTCTATTGAAGAGCAAGATGAAATAGTAATAGATGGAATTCATATTAATTTCATTCATAGTTTAGATGAGATAGATGAATCCTTAGTCAGTGCTGTTTTCCTTGTAGGTTTTATGGGTGAAGAAATTATTGCAGGACGTAATGAACGTGGTTGGGATATCCTCGGTGGACATCTAGAAGAAAGAGACGTAGACCTTTTGTCTGGTCTCCAAAGAGAAAGTTTTGAAGAAGGTAGAGTTAAAATAAATTCTACTATTCCGTTTGCGACAATTCGTTTTGAAGGACGGGAAGACCTTATGGTTTTCTATACTTCAAGCGATTGTGAATTGCTTCCGGATTTTGTTCCTAAAAATGATGCTTATGACAGAGCATTGATGAAGATTCAGAATTTCCTGGAAGTGTATTACTGGAAAGAAGATATTATGGCAACTTTGATTAAAGAAGCAATGAATGTCTTAGGATTGAATATTAAATTTTGATTTGCGCAGGATGAAAATCCTGCGCTTTTTTATTTATTACTATAAAAAGTCGCTATTTTACATAGCCTTTTGGGCTTTAAAAATGTTAATTTTTGTGCTAAAATTGTCCCATGAGCTTTTTAAACAAAATATTCGGTGATGTAAGTACTACTTTCATTGCAAATAAACAGAAAACAATAGAGAAAATCAATGCTTTTGAAGAAAGTATTGTAAAGTTGCAGGATTCAGATTTTCCAAAGAAAACACAAGAATTTAAAGATAGACTAGTAAAAGGAGAGTCTTTGGAAGATATTCTGCCTGAGGCTTTTGCTCTTGTTCGTGAGGCAGCGAAGAGGAATCTCGGAGAGAGACATTATGATGTTCAACTTATAGGAGGCTTGACGCTTCATTCTGGAAAAATTGCTGAGATGAAGACAGGCGAAGGAAAGACCCTAGTTGCAACACTTCCAGCATATTTAAATGCATTAGAAGGTAAGGGGGTCCACATAGTTACAGTGAATGATTATCTTTCTCGTCGTGACGCAGTTCTTATGGGACAGGTCTATAACTTTCTGGGACTTTCTGTTGGAGTCATAAATGGAAATAATGTTTCATATCTTTATGACGCGACACATAAAGAAGAGGATAAAGAGAGAGATGTAGTTGGAGAATTTAAAATTGTTTATGATTTTTTGAAACCTGTTTCTCGTCGAGAAGCTTATGCTGCAGATATTACGTATGGAACAAACCATGAATATGGTTTTGATTATTTGCGAGACAACTTAGTAAGTAGAGTTGAAGACTTAGTACAAAGGGGTCATAACTTCGCCATAGTCGATGAGGTTGACTCTATTTTGATAGATGAGGCTCGTACACCACTTATCATTTCTTCACCGTCTTCTGACTCAGAAGATTTTTATGTAAAGTTTTATCAAATTGCAAAACAACTTAAAAAAGATACAGATTATAAGGTAGATGAAAAACTGAAAGCAGTATCGCTCACAGATGACGGTATTACTAAAGCTGAGAATTTACTTGGTATAGATAATATATATACAGAGAAGGGTATAAAATATGTACATCATTTAGAGACTGCTGTAAAAGCCCAAGCTATTTATGAAAAAGATAAAGACTATGTAGTCAAAGAAGGTGAGGTTATTATTGTAGATCCTTTTACTGGACGACTTCAGCCTGGACGACGTTGGTCTGAAGGTATACACCAAGCAATAGAAGCAAAAGAAGGGGTAAAGATAGAAAAAGAGACTCGTTCAAGTGGATCTATTACATTCCAGAATTATTTTAGATTTTATAAAAAGATCTCAGGTATGACAGGAACTGCAGATACTTCTTCTGAAGAGTTTTTAAAAGTTTACGGTCTTGATGTTATTATCGTTCCGACTCATCGTCCGATAGTTAGACAAGATTTAAATGATTTGATTTTTCAGACAGAAAAAGGCAAATTTCAAGCTATAGCAAAAAAAGTAAAAGAATTAAATCAAAAAGGGCAACCAGTGCTTATTGGTACTATTTCTATTGAGAAGAATGAACTACTTTCTGTCTATTTGAGACAAGAGGGTGTACAGCATACAATACTGAATGCTAAAAACCACGAAAAAGAAGGAGAAATTATTGCTCAAGCGGGGCGACGTGGAGCAGTGACTATCGCTACAAATATGGCTGGTCGTGGTATAGATATAAAACTCGGAGGTAACCCAATAGTGCAAGAAGAATACGATTTTGTAAAAAGTGTAGGAGGACTTTTTGTACTCGGCACTGAACGTCATGAAGCTAGAAGAATAGACAATCAGCTCAGAGGACGTTCTGGTAGACAAGGAGATCCTGGAGCTACACAATTCTTTGTTTCTCTTGAAGATGATTTGATGCGAGTGTTCGGATCTGAAAAGATAAAGAATATGATGGGAAGATTTGGTATACCAGAAGATGAAGCTATTGAAAATAGTTTTATTGGACGTACATTAGAAAATGCTCAAAAGAAAATCGAAGGATTTCATTTTGATGCTCGAAAACACACACTTGAATATGACGATGTTATGAATCATCAGAGAAATTCTGTTTACTCTCGTCGTCAGAAAATGCTTCGTGCAGATAAAGAAGAGATAGAAAAAATTCTTGAACAAATATCTTTAGGTAATGACAAAGCAGAAAGTATTATAAAAGAAAAAAGAGAAAAGATAGGGGAAGTAAATTTCTACGAAACAGTCAGAAGAATCGCTCTTTATACAAATGATATCCTTTGGATGGAACACTTGGAAGCGATGGATTATTTACGTTCTTCTGTAAATCTTCGAGCTTATGGTCAACGTGAGCCAATAGTGGAGTACAAAAAAGAAGGACTTATGATGTTTAAAGAAATGGAAAATGTTTTTAAAGAACAAACTCTTTCTCTCATTGAAAACATTCAAACAGAAGGACTTACTGTGACCGCTGAAAATAATACTGAAGTAAAACAAACATTGGTAACAAATCACGAAGAACCTGAAGAATTTTCTGATACACCAGTAGGCGATGGTCCTGGAAGAAATGATCCTTGTCCTTGTGGAGCTATAAATCCTACTACGGGCGAAGTCTATAAATATAAAAAATGTGGACTTATAAATGCACCTCAACACAGAAAATCTCTGATTAATTAAATTTTTCTTATATACTAATTCCTATGACTAGAAAGACGTGGTTCATGTTCTTAACTATCTTTATCGATATGATCGGTATTGGTGTACTTATTCCTGTAATTCCTCAACTCTTAGGTGAGCCGACTTCACCGTATTTTTTGCTTGACCCTTCCCAGATAAAGCTTGGTTTTGTTTTGCTAGGTTTTTTGGTTGCAAGTTATCCGATTGCTACTTTTTTTGCGGCACCTGTACTTGGTGCAATGTCCGACAAGTATGGAAGGAAGCCCGTTTTGTTAGCTTCTATATTGGGTACCTCAATATCTTATTTTGTTTTTGCTTATGCAATTATTACAAAAAATATTCCTTTGCTTTTTATTTCTCGTGTTATTGATGGTTTAACAGGCGGAAATATATCAGTGGCTCAAGCAGTTATTGCGGACGTAACAAAACCAGAGGATAGAACAAAAGTTTTTGGTGCTATTGGTGCTGCTTTTGGACTTGGTTTTATTTTCGGACCTTTTTTAGGAGGATTACTTTCTAGTCCATCAGTATTGCCTTTTTTTAATGCATCAACACCTTTTATTTTTTCTGGTCTCTTAGCTTTATTTAATGTATTTTCTATAAGATTTTTCTTTAAAGAAAGTATTAAAGAAAAGAACTTAGAATCAAAAATAGATTTTTTAGCGTCTTTTAAAAATATTGCAAATGCAAAAAAGTTTGAGGCGGTACGAATGCTTTTCTTGGTTTCATTTTTGTTCAATGCTGGTTTTGCTTTTTTTACTTCTTTTTTTAATGTTTATCTGACAAATAAATTTGATTTTTCCCCAGCTCAAATAGGCAACTTTTTTGCTTATGTTGGTATTTGGATTATCATTACCCAAGTTGTTGTAGTCAGAAAACTTGCGGGTAAATTTAAAGAAATAGACATATTGGGCCCAGTTTATTTTGCAAGTGCCATAGGTATACTTTTGTATTTGGTTCCACAAGTTGCTTGGGCATTACTTATCATTGTACCAATTGCTTCTATTCCAAATGGTATTCAAATGGCAAATTTTTCTTCTATGTTAACAAAGAGAACAGATGAAAAAATGAGAGGGGAAGTATTAGGTATTAATACTTCAGTAAATTCTCTAGGTCAATCTTTACCACCACTTTTTGCTGGAGCTATCGCAGCTTACACAGCTTCTTATGTGCCAGTTCTATTGGCCGCGTTTACAGTTTTCTGTGCAGGTTTTGTTTTTATCTATAAAGTAAAGAAGGATTAAGCTCTTGATTTTTATAGTTTTTGTGTTATATTGTAATGATAAAAGTTCTTCTCATTTTTTAAATCACGAAACATGAAATCATTAAAAATTTCTCTCGCCTTTTTGTTTTTTTCTTGCTCGCAATTTTCTTTCGCTCAAAGTTTTTCTTTAATGGATAGGATTGTTAATCTGCCAGAAGCAGAAGAAATGAGGGTTTCAGTAACTGATAGTATCTCAAAAAACTCCCCCGCAGCTATCGTTTTTATATCCTCTGGTCCCGATAGTATGAATCAGTTGTTTTTAAGAGAATTGCCTACCTTATTCCAAATTTATAATCCACAGATTGGAGGTTTGGGGCATGGGAATATGGCTTTCGTTTTGCACGACAAAGATACATTTGGTCTTACTGCGATACATTTGTTTGGATATGGTTCACGTTTAAAACAAGAAATATCTACAATTGGAGTCAGGCAAGTTCAAGATCTTGATATGGTTATCGTTCCTGACACTAAAGTAGTGGAACAGTTTGTGTCAAAAGCTAGTTTTCTGGATTCTATTTTATTAGGTAGTTTAACTTTCATTACAAGAGGCTTGAATTGCTGGAAAGGTGACTCTTTAATTACTGAATTTTTTATTACAGGAGTCTCTGAGCATTTTGCAAAAGAAGATATTGAATTTCTTTTTAAAAATGGTGACTTTACTGGTAATAAAATTACGCAAACTTTTCCTAGAGGAGCTTACCTGACAAAGATTTCAAAAGAAATGTGGGAAAAGATGCCCGGCATGTCTGGTTGCAGTGTAACAACAAATTTAAATGGTAAAGAATTTTTTGTCGGTCTTCATACTGACAGGATGCGCGTCTTGATAAATGGACCTCAGGGTGCTTTTACGGTTTACTTTGCTGTTACTCAGCCAATTTTTGAAAGTGATTTTTAATAGAAAATAAAGGATTAACTTAGCCCACCAAACAGGAAGCTCACTGACTTTCGTTGGTGGGCTTTACTGTTTTTATTCTTAATTTTTAAGCGTGTTATACTTAACAGGATGAAGGATAAATTAGATTTTTTAAATAGAATTTCTGTAGTTGAATTATTAATTGTTGCCGTACTCGGAGTTTCTTTTTATGGTTTTATTAAATATTCTGACGAACGTTTTTTGATAGTAGAGAAGCAAGTTGAAGAAAATAATAAGCAAATATTTTCTTTAGAAGAAAAGTACAGAAAAGATTTGGTTGATATAAATAATAAAATATCAGGAGCAGCTAGTAGTTTGGCATTGGTTATAGAGCAAGAACAGCAAAAAAATGCTTCTTTAAAAGAAGAGTTTGGACAGATTTCTTTGAAGTTAAACACATTAGCAAAATTGAGCGCAACCGATAAAGAGTTATTGAAAAAGTATTCTAAAAATTATTTCTTGAATGAACATTATGTTCCTATTTCTTTGACTACTATTGATCAAAGATATTTAAGTAATACAAGTAGTAATTCGCAGATTCATAGTAATGTTTTACCTTATTTACAAGCCATGCTTATTTCTGCAAACAATGAAGGAGCAATGTTGAAAGTTCAATCTGCTTACCGATCATTTACTACTCAATCAGGATTAAAGTCAGCTTATAGCGTTACTTATGGTGCTGGTACAGCAAATAAATTTTCGGCTGATCAAGGTTATTCGGAACATCAACTTGGTACAACAGTTGATTTTACAACTGAAAAAACAAAAGGAGTACTGTCTGGTTTTGACAAGACGCCCGAATATGAATGGTTATTAAATAATGCTTATAGATTTGGTTTCGTTATTTCTTATCCTAAAGGTAACTCTTATTATATTTATGAACCTTGGCATTGGCGTTTTGTTGGTATACAGTTGGCAACTAGAATTCGTCAAGATAATACGTATTTTTATAATATGGACCAAAGAGTTATAGATAGCTACTTAGCTAGTATTTTTGATTAGATTTCTTGTTTTTGGGACATGATATAATATAGATAATGAAAAATTTGATAAAAAATTTAAAGATAAAAAGGAGAGCTGTTGCACTTTTGGCTGCAATGCATTTTTATGGTAATCCTTCTTCTAAATTAAAAGTAATTGGTGTTACTGGAACAAATGGTAAAACTACGACTGTTACTTTGCTTTATAAGATAGCTTCTATTTTAGGACATAAATCAGGTCTCATTGGTACTGTTGAATATAGAATTGGAGATGATGTTTTTCCTTCTACGCACACTACTCCTGGTCCTATTGCTTTGAATAAATTAATGAAAAAAATGGTAGAAGCTCACTGTGAATATGTTTTCATGGAAGTCTCTTCTCATGCATTAGATCAAGGGCGTGTAAAAGGTATTAATTTTTCTGGAGGAGTATTTACGAATTTAACACACGACCACTTGGATTATCATAAAAGTTTTAAAAATTATTTTTTGGCAAAAAAGAAATTTTTTGAAATGCTTCCAGTAAAAGCTTTTGCTTTGTCTAATGCTGATGATGAGCACGGAAGAAATATGGTGGATAAGATAAAAGCTGACGCGTATTTTTATGGTTTTGATTTTGATAAAAAAGATAATGAATTTTTCGGCGAAATACTAAAGATGGACTTTGAGGGACTCCGTTTGAAATTTGATAATAAAGAAATTCATTCAAAGCTTTTAGGAAAATTCAATGCTTATAATTTATTTGCTGTATGGTCTACCTGTGCTTTGCTTGGTTTTGATATGGAAAAAGTTTCTCATATATTAGAAAATATTGAGCCACCTACTGGAAGATTTGAACATTTTATGTCTGACAAAGGAGTTCTTGTGATTGTAGATTACGCTCATACTCCTGATGCATTGGAAAAAGTTTTACAGACGGTAAAAGGAATAAAACCAGAAACTGGGAGAATCATATCTGT
>JBBTSS010000004.1:0-29913 GCA_038064635.1 Patescibacteria group bacterium | reverse complement strand
CGTGCTGATCAAAAAATCATTTAAAAACTAGACTGTCGAGTCAGGATAAAACTCAAAAAAGGTAACATTATAACGTGCTACCTTTTTTAATTTATACTTTTAATAATTTTTTAATTACCATATAGCCCATGGAGCTTAGTGTATATGAAAATAGTGTACCTAATATTACACCGTAAATTGGGAAAAAATATAAAACAGAAATAATATAAATAAAAATGAGTAATGATCCTATTGGTAATTTTTGAACTAATCCAGAAAGATTTGCTGGAGAATATTGTAAATGGAATATCATAAGCAATGAGCCTACTCCTGCTGGAAATACAGAGAAAATACTTCCCCAGAAAGGACTGATAAATTTAGACAAAATAGCCATCAAGACTACAATGGACCCTATAAAAGAAGCACGAGCTATTTTTTGAGTTGTAGAATAAGTAACAAGTGGGGGAGTTTCATTTTTTTCTTTTTCAAGGATTATTTGTGCTAAGGTTAATAAAACAAAATAACCAATAATACCAAAAATAATATTAGAAAAATGTATTTCCGCTAGGGGTATACTTATAACTAGCCAAAAAATAGTACTTATTAAAAAACTTCCGGATACTTCTAAAATTTTTGGAATATTTAATTTATTTAAAAATCGTGCTGTGTAAATATAAATGATAGGGAATATCAAACCGACGCCTAATGGTATAAAAGCTGTCGGAGCTACTTGAATTACGGTATCAATAGAATTTGTGTAAGCTAAAAATATAAAACTAATGACGATAGTAGAAGGGAAAGAAAGTATTACCCCAGCTAATTTAGTTGAAGATTTTTCTGCGATAAAACTTAAGAGAGCAATAGTACCACCTCCTATTATAAATAGGATGACGAGTTTCAATAAAAATAAAATATCCATTTGCTGGGAGACTAGGAATCGAACCTAGATTAAAGGCTTCAAAGGCCTCTGTCCTACCGTTAGACGATCTCCCAATAAAACAATAAACAATTACAAAGATACCATAAATTTACTCACTTTACAAATACATTTGTTTTATATAGATACAATACTTTGTTCAAAACCTTATCTTTTGTTAGTATGAATTTGTGAACCCTAGATTTAAAGAATTTCTGATTTTTGGATTAAAACAAGCTCAGGCGGCTATATTTGCTGGGTCTTTTTTTGTATTGCTTTTTTTATCTAATCATATTCCTCTTTTTGGTTTAGCTCGATATGACTTTCTTTTTATTGCAGCTGTTTTGATACAAGTAATACTTTACCTCACTAAGATGGAAACAAAAGATGAAGTAAAGGTAATTTTTTTATTCCATATTATAGGTTTAATTTTAGAACTTTATAAAACAAGCCCAATGGTCGGCTCTTGGAGTTATCCAGAAGAAGGGATTTTGAAAATCGCTACCGTTCCACTTTATAGTGGGTTTATGTATGCAGCGGTGGGAAGCTACATAAGTCAGTCTTGGAAAATTCATAAATTAGAAATGGTAAATTATTCTCGTTACATACTGAGTGTTTTTCTCTGCGCTCTCATATATCTAAACTTTTTTACGAATCATTATATTTATGATTTTAGATATTTTTTAATAGCTTTTGTGTTTATATTATTTTGGAAATCTAAAGTTTATTTCACGGTTACAGACGTGCGTAGGTCTATGCCACTTAATGTTGCTTTTCTTTTGATCGCTTTTTTTATCTGGATTGCAGAAAATATATCGACGTATTTGGGGGCATGGCAATATCCTAATCAAGTGCATTCTTGGAGCGTGGTGTCTACCAGTAAGATAACTTCTTGGTTCTTGATGGTTATTATTAGTTTTATCTTAGTGGCTTATCTTAAGCATTATAAGAAAGATATATTAAAGAAATAATTTTTAATGCTTAGAATATATTAAATAGATTTATTTGTACTTATTTCCTAAAAGTAATACTATTTAAATATGGCAAAGATATATAGTAAGGCGTATTTTGGAGATAAAATTATTCCGATAGAGGAAGCAAATTTGAGCGTGGCTAGTTCGGCTGTGCTTTATGGACTCAGTATTTATACAGTTTTTCCTGTCATTACTACAAAAAACGGTTTGGCTGCATTTAGACTAGAGCACCATTATGAAAGATTAGTAAATTCAGCAAAAATAATAGGCATAGATACTTTTGAAAAAAACTGGGACTATAATAAATTTAAAAATGCAGTAAAAGAATTAGTAGATTCAAATACACTCGAGGCAAAAGTCTTTGTCCGCGCAACGGTGCATGTGTCAGATCTAGTCGCAGGAACTCGCTCACGAGGACTCAGTACTGTTCTTAGTATGTTTATCTATGAAGCAAAGCCGATAGTTCCACAAGACGGTGCACGATTAAAGACAAGCGTGTGGCGAAGAGTCCCTGATTACTCGATACCTTCTCGAGCAAAAGTAAACGGTGCTTATGTGAATTCAGTGCTCGGTAAACAAGACGCTCTTGATAGTGGGTATGATGATTGTTTATTTTTAGATGTCGCTGGTCATGTGTGTGAACTTTCTGCTGCAAATATTTTTATTGTCCGAGATGGAGTCTTGTATACCCCAGAACGTTCTAGTGACATTCTTGAAGGGATAAATAGAAAGACAGTGCTTGAGATAGCACAAGAATTAAAAATACCGACAGTAGAGGGAACTATTGACCTTACAGAGCTTTACATTGCTGATGAAGTCTTTGCTTGTGGTACATCTGCATTTATTGCACCAGTCTCAGAGATAGATGCTCGAAAGATTGGCAAAGGAATGACCCCCATTACAAAAATTCTTAAAGAAAAATACGAGCAGATATTTAAAGGAGAAGACCCAGAATACATAAAAAAATATCTTACTTTTTTAAAATAAATCTCAATTAGATTGATGTATTTAGTCATGCTATACTAGCGGTGTTTAATGTTGGTAGAAAAATATGAAAACTTTATATGAATACTTAAAAAAATATTGGAAGCTGTGTTTATCTGTGCTTTTCTTTGCGTCTATAAATCAGATATTTTCGCTTATTGACCCACTTATATTTCAAAGAATTATAGACGAGTATGCGACAAAACCCGAAGCTTACAATTCGGCTGAATTTTTTCATGGAGTAATAAAACTTCTTCTATTAGCTATCGGCATAGTCTTTGTTTCTCGTGTTGCAAAGAATTTACAAGACTATTATCTCAATATGGTGACTCAGCGTTCCGGAGCAGATATGTATCAATCGGGGGTAAAACACTCATTGCTTTTACCTTATGAAGTATTTGAAGATCAAAGAAGTGGTGAGACTTTAGGAATACTACAAAAAGCAAGACTTGATGCGGAAAAATATTTAAACCTTTTGATTAATATTGTTTTTATATCTATAATTGGTTTTATTTTTGTATCTATTTATGCAGCTACTTTGTATTGGGGTGTAGCCCTTGCTTACGCTCTAACTGTCCCTATTATCGGAGGACTTAGTTATTTTTTGACTCAAAAATTAAAAAAGGTTCAAAAGCAAATAGTCGGAGAGACGACGGCTTTAGCCGGTTCTACTACTGAATCACTTCGTAATATTGAACTTGTAAAAAGTCTGGGTCTTGCTGAGCAAGAGATAAATAGATTAAATAATACAACAGATAAAATACTAGGACTTGAGTTAAAGAAATTACGATATGTGCGAAGTATTAGTTTTGTGCAAGGTACGATGATAAATCTATTGCGTAATGCCATACTTTTATTTTTGATGTACTTATTGTTTAAACAAACTATCTCTTTTGGACAATTCTTTTCACTGTATTTTTATTCTTTTTTTGTATTTGGGCCTTTGCAAGAAATAGGTACTGTACTTACAGCTTATAGAGAAGCTCAAGTTTCAATGAATAAATTTAAAGAAATAATGGATACACCAATAGAAGTAATTCCTCATAATGCTACTCTTCTAGGAAGGGTAGAAGAATTGTCTTTTAAAAATGTATCATTTAAATATAAAAATGCTAATAATGAAGCATTGGATGGCATTTCTTTTAATTTAAAAAAAGGTGAGACGATAGCTTTCGTTGGACCTTCTGGGTCTGGAAAAACAAGTTTGGTAAAACTTTTAGTAGGACTTTACCAACCAGTAAAAGGTGAAGTAACTTATAATAATATCTCTGGTAAAAAAATAAATCTCGATGAATTGCGTTCCCAGATAGGGTTTGTAACTCAAGACACTCAGCTTTTTGCAGGAACAATACGAGAAAATTTACTTTTTGTAAATCCTAATGCAACAGATAAAGAAATGCTGGAAGTTCTTCATCAAAGTGCTTGTGATAAGCTTTTAGCTCGAGCAGATAAGGGTATAGACACTACGATAGGTGAAGGAGGGGTGAAAATTTCAGGGGGAGAAAAACAGAGGCTTTCTATTGCTCGTGCACTTTTGCGTAAACCAGCCATACTCGTATTTGATGAAGCTACTTCATCTCTCGACTCAATCACTGAAGAAGAAATTACCGACACAATAAAAAATCTTGGAGGAGTAAAGTCGCATTTGACTATACTTATAGCTCACAGGCTTTCTACTATTATGCATGCAGATAAAATATATGTACTAGAAAAAGGAAATGTAACTGAAAGTGGAAATCACTCTGAACTTTTGAATCAAAAAGGACTTTACTATGCTATGTGGCGTCAACAGATAGGGGAAAGATAATTAGCTATAAAATTTAATTTATAAAAAATACAGTCAATATCAGACTGTATTTTTGTTTTAAGTATTACACCACAAATATTTTGTCATAGAAAGTTTTTTAATACGACATGATTAGTGGTATAAGTTGGTCGGCTAACAAATTATTAAAAAATTAAAAATAACTAATTAAAAATTAAAACTATGAAAAATAAATTAAAAACACTTAGAAAATCAATTGCAATGTTAGTACTTATCGCTGTTGTTGCAGTAGGATCGTTTGGAGCGAGTGCTACTAAAGTACAAGCGTTAGTAGCACCAAACTGGAACACAACAGGGAACTATGTCGTAAATATGAACTACTTAGGCACAGACTATGCTCATGATATGACTCTCGTCCAAGATGGTCTGGGTAATCTTACCGGTAACGGAGGAAGTCCAGCAGGTGCACAAGTCTACACCTGGGTATTAACAACCGGTACAGTTGCTGGAGATGCAATTGACTTCCTGGCTAACTATACAGCAACACCTGACGCAGTAACACCACAAACAGTGTTACATGTAGTAGGTGTTGTTGCTATGGATGGTACTATGTCCGGAACATGGACTGATGACTACCAAGGAGGCATGAGAGAAGGAACTTGGGTAAGTACAACAGGTAATGTAGTAGCAATACTTCCTGTACCACCAACTACTGATGGTCAAATCGGTGGAACAGTTTCTGGCGGTGTAGGTACTGGAGTACTCTCTGTTACTTCAATTGAAACTATCGATGCAAGTGCAACAGCTGACGGAACTTTCGCTAATGGCTGGAAATATGTTTTCAACATTACAGTACCAACTAATGAAACAAATCTTGCAATGAAGTTCGACAACTGGACTATCATCGGAGGAGGAAGTACTATCTCTGCTGCTAATAACATGAGAATTTCATCTCCACAAGCAAACAATGCTGGAGCAACAATTCTTGTAACGGCTGCTAATACATACACTATTCCTACTTTAGGTATGGTTACAGACTTAGACCCAGTATTAGAAGGAATACAAGTTAAGGTTAATGTTGAAGTTGCCGTACCAGCAGGATCAACAAACGGACCTTACACCACAAACTACGGAGTAAAGTCAAACTAAATTTTATAATTTTGAAATAAAATTTAAGCAACAAGAACTCGCCTAAGGGCGGGTTTTGTTTTGTAACAATACAAGTCCTATTACGGCAAGGTTAGTATGAAAAAAATTAAAAAGAGTTCAGTAGTAGGTGTTCTAGCTTTATTGTTTGCTTTAGTCGTAATTAACCCTAGTGCAACATTAGCTGCAAGTACACCATCACTAGGAATGGTTTCTACTTATGCTGTACTTGCAAGTACTTATACCAACACTTCAGCTGGTACGGTGATAAATGGTGATGTTGGTTTTGTTACTGGTCCAGCAGTTATTCCAGGAGGAATTCATCTAAATTATGGGTCAGGGGCGCCTTATGCTACAGCAGGAGCAGACCAAAATATTGTTTTAACAAACTTGTCTTCCGAGTTGTGTACCTTTACCTTTGGAGCCGGAGCTGTGGACTTGTCTTCTGATACTACTCATGGACCAATCGGTGTCTATACACCAGGCGTTTATTGTAGTATTGGAGCAATGAATATTGGCAGTAACCTTTCTCTAAGTGGGAATGGGACTTTTATTTTCCGTTCTGCAGGAGCATTCACTACAACTGCTGGAGCAAATATTATAGTAAATGGAGGTTCATCTTGTAACGTATTTTGGACTCCAACTGAATCAACGACAATAGCTGCTAACTCAAGAGTAGTGGGAAATGTTATCAGTAATGCAGGAATAACTGTTGGAGCAAATACAACATGGATAGGACGTGCTTTGGCATTCGGAGGAACAGTCACAACAGACACCACTACTATTACTGTACCGTCTTGTGGATCGGAAGTGTTCGGGAGTTTTGGTAATGGAAACACAGGCAATACTAATGTTGGAACTATTGGTGGTACAGTCACTGGAACAACTTCAGGCGGAGGTTCTAGTGGTGGGGGAAGTATTACAGGAGGAGTTGTATTTTCTGCTCCTGTGGGCACAGTATTAGGATCATCTACTAATCAGGTTGCTTTTAGCAATACAGGTACACCAACAGTTTTAGGTGTTTCTACATCTCCTTTATTTCCTGATACAGGTTTTCCTACACGAGCAGAGAGCACTCCATGGATAGCTATCCTATCTTTCGCAACTATTATCTTGCTCAGCAATTTATTGATTGGAGAATTTAGAAAAAATAAAATATAAGTTCGAAGAATTTATGCAAAAAAAATTCTCATTAAAATGGTTATATGTACTAACTATTGTGGTGGGAATTTTTTTATGTGTTATTGTATTGTTTAATGATAAGAATATATCTCCTGTAATGACAAATATTCCAGATAAAACCGAAGCCACACAACAAATGTCTGTTAGGATTCCTAAAATTGCTTTAAACGCAAGAATTGAAAATGTAGGAATTACTAAGGAAGGATTAATGGAATCTCCCAAGGGTCCAAATGGTGTGGGTTGGTTTCATCTAGGCACTCTTCCAGGAGAGATAGGTAGCGCAGTAATGGACGGGCATTCTGGATGGAAAGATGGTATTCCAGCGGTTTTTGATAATTTATATAAATTAAAAGTGGGTGATAAGATTTATGTGAAAAATCAAAAAGGAGAAGATCTAGTTTTTAATGTTAAAGAAATTCGTATTTATAATCCTAGCGAAAATACTGAAGAGGTTTTTAATTCAAGTGATGGTATTGCTCATTTGAATATCATTACTTGTTCTGGTTTATGGGATGAATTTACCAAAAGCCATACTAAGAGGTTGGTAGTATTTAGTGATATGGAATAGGATAAAATAAACTTGTTTAAATCCTATTTTCATATAAGATAAAAGAATATATGAAAAAAGAGTATAAAATAATGACTGGAGTTTTTGTACTATTTATTGTTGGTACAGTCTTTTATTTTGACTTACTATCTGATTTTTCAAAGTCTGTTTCAGGCGTATCTCAAGTAGCAAAAGTATGGACTTATGATGGATTGAAAGAAGACGCTTCTGTTGGAGTAAATTTAAATGTAGAGCAAACTTTACTTGGTAAAGCAGAAGTTAGTTACGCTGGAGGTATTATAAATAGAAATCATAATATCGAAATTGGAATTGCTAAAATAAATGGAACGGTAATACATCCTGGAGAAGAATTTTCTTTTCTTAAAACATTAGGCCCAGTATTGGAAAGTGATGGATTCAGAGAAGCAAAATCATTTTATATGGGAGAAGTTATTTTAGGGCTTGGTGGAGGACTTTGTCATGTTTCTACAACTTTGTTTCAAAGTCTTCTTGTCGCTGGTTTACCTATAACTGAAAGGCATAATCATACTTTTACTGTTCCGTATTATAGAATGGGATTAGATGCGACTATTTCTAGTGTAGGACCCGACCTTAAATTTATAAATGACACAGGGAACGACATAACAATCAAAGGTTATACTACTAAAGAAAAAGTCGCTGTTTTTGAAATATATGGAGTGAATGATGAAAGAGAAAGTATTATTAGTGAACCAGATTATATAGAATACAAAGAGCCTCCTGCTACAAGATTTTTGCCGAGTAGGGAATTGCCAGTTGGAGAAAAAAAATGTGAAAATTCTCGTCAAGCTGGATTCTCAGTAAAAAGATTTTATGAAGTTATATATAAAGATGGTACAAATAAAGTGAGTGAATTTGTATCAAAATACAAACCTTTAGGTTTGACTTGTTATATTGGGGTTGATGATAAAACTGATTTTACTGGATGTACAGTGAAGACTATTTATAGTCCGAAAACGGGAGTAAAATGTCCAACCAGTTTTTAGTAGTGATATAATACAGATATGTTAAAGCAAACAAAACGAGGGTTTTCTCTAATTGAACTTTTGGTGGTTATAGCTATTATTGGCATATTGTCTACTGTTGTGTTTTCTGCAACCAACGGTGTTCGTGCGAAGGCACGAGATGTAAAAAGAAAAGCTGAGATATCAAGTATGGGAAGACTTATTACAACATCTTGTTATTTACCAGATGCAGGGGCGGGTACGTATGATATTGTAGATTTAGTTGCAGAGTTATTGATTAAAAAACCTGAGTATGCAAAATGGCTTTCGGAAGTGCCGACAGATCCTGCTGCCCCGAATCCGGAAACAGCATCTTTGTATATGTATACAGTAAATTCAAATGGTAAATGCGCTTTATATACAAATCTTGAAAGGGACGTTGAAGCTGTAACACTAACAAGCATTAATGTACCTACTGCAGGTGGAGGGACTGGGGTTTTAAATGCTAGTACAGAAGGGTGGAATGGTTCAACTAAGTACTTTCAAGTTTCTAATTAACAATAATACAAATCCAATGCCAACATACGAAGAAGAAAAAAAGGAATACGAAAATAAAAAAAGGTTAGAGCAAGAAGAGGAAGAAAGAAAAAGAAAGGAAGACGAAGAAGAAGCTGATAGAAGAAGAAATGAAGATTAATAAAAAAAATGGCCACCTCTTGGAGGTGGCTTTTTAGGTTTGTTATTGGTTTTTGAGATTAATAACTCAATTCCTTCGAATCGGATCGTTTTCCCTTCGCTTGTGCTGAGGAAGACGTGGTTGGATGTGCCGAGCATTGGATATCTGAGAATTGCCTCTGGCGATCATGTCTTGATTACCGAGTGCTTCTCCTGCTGCAAGTCTTTTTTCTCCAGACTTGCGCATGTTTTTTTGGCCCACTTCATTGTGGGGTGAGCTATGACGTGACATAGTATTTATGAGTTTGGTGAACAAATTTATTATCTACCAGATAATAGGTTTTATAGAGTATTTTGTCAATTTTAATAATTATCCAAAAAATGTTAGAATTTATTGATATATGATCGAAGTTAAAAATTTAAGGAAGACGTTTAATTATAAAGGCAAAGAAATAGTAGCTGTCGATAATGTAAGTTTTTCTATCTCTCAAGGCGAGTCTGTGGCTTTTATCGGTCCGAACGGTGCCGGTAAGTCTACTACGATAAAAATGCTTACAGGAATACTTTGGCCTACAAGCGGTAGTGTTTCAATCTTAGGTTTTTCTCCGCAAGAAGATCGTAAAAAGGTTGTAAGTCAGATAGGTGCAGTTTTTGGACAAAGGAGTAATTTGCTACCAAATCTTCCTGCGGTGGACACTTTGAGTTTGTTTGGTGTGATGTACGGACTTTCAAAAAAAGAAATAAAAGAAAGAATAAATTATATAGAAGATACTCTTGAATTACATTCTTTTAAAAATCAACCAATTCGTACATTGTCTCTTGGACAGAGAATGAAAGTAGAGATAGCTTGTGCCTTGATTCATAATCCAAAAATATTGTTTTTAGACGAGCCTTCTATTGGACTGGATATTATTGCAAAGCAAATACTTCGAGAAACACTCCTTCATTTAAGAACGAAACACAATATGACTATATTTCTTACTTCGCATGATGTAGGGGACATAGAGGCTATTTGCGACAGAACAATCATCGTAAATCACGGAAAGATAGTAGTAGATGAACCTACTAGCGAACTTCATAAGCTTATAGATAAAGAAAAACACGTAGAAGTACGAGGACCGTCGCTTGAAGACGTATTAGTAAATATTTATAAACAATAAATAAAATTTGATGTACAAAGGTTTATATTATATTTATATAGTTGCAAAAAATACAGTAGAGAACAAAAATAAGTTGATTTTTCAAATGATAAATCACACTCTTTTTCTTTTGTTTAGTTTGTTTTTGTATAAAAATGTTTATGAAATATCTCCAGGCTTAAAAGAAAAAATTCCCTTTGTAAATGCAATATGGAGTATGTCTATTTACTTTGTGGTTTTTTGGTTAGCTTTGAGAAATATTGAAAGAAGTTTTAGAGATGACATAAAAACAGGGAATATTGAATTGTATTTATTACGTCCTATAAATTATGTTTGGCAGAAAGTTTTTATTCAAATAGGACAAGGCTTGATTCCTTTTTTTGTTTCTTTAACTTTAGCTGTAATTATAAATTATTTACTGGTTGGAATGCCTGTTGTGGGGATGTCGTATTTTGTCTGGTTTTTTGCACTTCTCGTGATATTTATTTTAAGTCAAATTTTAATGTGTCTTATATTTATTTTATGTGGACTTAGTGGATTCTGGCTTCAAAATAGTGAACCTACATACTTCGTAGTAAGTAAATTTATTATGATTTTTGGTGGAGCATGGGTGCCGGTAGCTTTTTTCCCAAAGACATTGCAAGTCATAGCTGAATTTTCTCCATTTGGAGCTTCGATGGCTCTTTCTTATGCAATGTATCCAAATTTTGCAGACAGATTTTGGATTTTAGTATTGAATATTTCTTTTTGGATTTTGTTTTCTCTTTTTTTTGTTCATTTAGTTTCAAAACGGGCTATTAAAAAATTATCAGTAAATGGATAAATTATGTTAAAAGATATTAGATACTTTGTAATACAAACGAAATTTAACATAAAAAACGCTTATGCTTTAAGGTCTGCTTTTTGGATTGGTGTAGTAAGTATGATTGTGAACAATTGTGTATTTTTCATTATATGGTCTTTATTTATGAAGAGTGTCGGTGATATAAATGGTTGGACAGGAGTGGACGTTTTTGGAATGCTCGGAGTATCAATGTTTATTTATGGTATTACTTTTGGATTTTTTCATGGAGTAGTAGATCTACCTCAGATGATAGTAAGGGGTAGTTTTGATAATGTCTTGATTTCTCCCGTTAATTCGTTTTTTAAATTAGCTACATCTTCTTTTTTGGTTACTGCATACGGTGATTTATTGCTTGGGGCTGTTGTTTTTTTGAGTTACGGTATTTATCTTCAATTTAGTTTATATACTTGGTTACTTTATGTTTTGGCTATTAGCTTTGGAGCAATAGTATTTCTTTGTATTCGTTTATTGTGTTCTTTAATTTCTTTTTTCATATATGATGGCGATAATATTTCAAATCAATTATTTGAAATATTCCTCCGCCCAGGTCTTTATCCAGGAGCAATTTTCCCAATAAAATTGAAAACTTTCTTTATGACTTTAGTTCCTGCATTGCTTACTAGTGCTATCCCGGTAGATATTATAAAAACAAATTCATTAAAACTTTTATCTTTAAGTTTACTTGTAACATCTATTTGGATACTAATAACATTTTTGGTATATAAAATAGCTTTGAGAAGATATGAGAGTGGTAATCTTTTAAGATAAATTATGAATATATATTATATCTTTATACTTTGATGTGTTAAAATATATTCATAATTTATATGCGGAAACATAAGATGAAAAAAATATTACTGGCAGTTTCTGACAAAGCTTATTCTCGTGCACTTTCTTTAAAATTACAGAATGCTAAATATGAAGTACTAACAGTACCAAACGGCGAAGAAGCATTGCTCGAGATATGGAGAAATGAATTTGACTTACTTTTGTGTGATTTGGTAATGCCTAAGACCAACGGTTTTGAGGTTCTAGAAGAACTGAAAAAGCAAGATAAAAAAATACCTGTTATCATCTTGATGAATATCTTTCAAGAGGAAGATGAAAAAAAGGTAAAAGATTTAGGAGCACTAGATGTGTTTATAAAAGCAGACGTGACAATCCTTGAAATTATTAATAAAATTAAAGAAATACTAAATTAAAATTTTTATATGAAATATACTCAAGATAAAATTATCGAAGTTCTACTTTCTGGTAATTATATGAGTGAAGAAGATTTGAAGAAAGCCAAAGATTCTTTGACTGTTAGTCGTGAATCAGTATTAGATTATCTATTAAATGAAGAAATAGTAAATAAAAACATTATTGGACAAGCTTTGGCGGAGTCTTTAGCTGTTCCTTATTCTGATCTTGATGCGAACGCCCCAGAAGTAGACCATGTGTTTCGAATTACGGAGAAAGTAGCTCAAAAATTTAGAGTTGTTTTTATGAAGCAATCTGGTGAGGATATCATTATAACCACAGATGATCCGTTACAAGAAAATTTAAAAGAAGAACTTGAAAAGATTTTTCCAAATAAAAATATAAAAATTACCTTTTCTCTTCCAGAAGATATCGACAATATTTTATCTTTCTATCAGTCAGATTTAGATACAAAATTTATTCAAATTATTAGTGAAAAAAAACAAATTGCACCCGAAGTTCTTTTGGCTATATTTGATGATGCTGTTTCACTACGTGCATCAGATATACACTTTGAACCTAGAAATACAGATGTGTTGATACGTTTTAGGATAGATGGAGTTTTGCGTGATGTTGCCAAACTTCCAAAAGAACAATACGAGAACGTATTAAACCGTATAAAAGTACAAAGCGGCATTCGTCTTGATGAACATTTTGCCGCACAAGATGGAGCAATGCAATCTAAAAATAATGGTATAACTGTCGACCTTCGTGTTTCTGTCGTACCTACGGTAGAAGGAGAGAAGGTAGTACTTCGAGTACTTAGCTCTTATGTGCAAGGACTAGTGTTGAGTGAATTAGGTCTTTCTCATAGAGATAATTTAATCCTTGAAGAAATAGCAAATAAACCTTTTGGTATGATTGTTGTTACTGGTCCTACCGGTTCTGGAAAAACCACTACTTTGTATGCTCTTTTGAAAATTTTAAATAAATCTGATGTAAACATTACAACAATTGAGGATCCTGTTGAGTATAAAATGAGTGGGGTAAATCAGATACAAGTAAATTCTGTTACAGAGCTTACTTTTGCTAAAGGTCTTCGTTCTATTGTAAGACAAGATCCAGATATAATTTTAGTTGGTGAAATTAGAGACAATGAGACAGCGGAAATTTCGATAAATGCTTCTTTGACAGGACATCTATTACTATCGACTTTTCATGCTTCTGATGCATCTGTAACCATACCCCGTATGCTTGATATGGGAATTGAACCATTTTTATTAGCATCTACTTTAGAACTTATTGTCGCTCAACGTTTAGCTCGTAAAATATGCAGTCATTGTAAACAAAGTATTACATTGAGTGCGCATGATATAGAAAAAATGAATGATAATCTTAAAGAATATTTTAAATATGATGAATATACTTTATATGAAGGTCGTGGGTGTGATTTTTGTGGAGATTCAGGGTACAAGGGACGCGTAGCTTTGTTCGAAATGATTCGGATGACACCAGAGTTGCAGGAGTTAGTTTTAAAACACCCGTCTAGTCAAGAGATATGGGAACTGGCACAAAAACAAGGCTCTGTCTCTATGTTTGAAGATGGAGTAGAAAAAGTAAAAAATGGAATGATAACAATCGCTGAATTGCTACGTGTTGCTGATCCTAAAAAAAGGATTAAAAATCAATAATGCAAAATTTACAAGAAAAAATAAATAATATTGCTAAAACTTTTTTCCCTCGTTTTGGAATAGGAAAAGAAGTTGATTATTTTGTGGAAAATCTGGCATCACTTTTGTCTGCTGGTATTCCTGTGTTAAATGCCCTTGACTCTATGAGTATGGAAATTCGTTCTCTAAAATTAAAAAAGATAATTAAACAAATTGCTAAAGATGTCGAAGATGGTGTTTCTCTGTCTTCTGCATTAGAAAATTCAAGATTATTTAGTGCAAATATAACTATATTGTTACGTATGGGTGAACAGTCAGGAAGATTGGTTGAAAATTTAAAGATTATTGCTATCCAAGAGCAAAAGAAAAGAGTATTGAATTCTAAGATACGTTCTGCTGCAATGTATCCAGTATTCGTGCTTTCGCTTACTTTATTTGTTGGTATTGGTATTGCTTGGTTTATCCTTCCAAAACTAGCAACTGTATTTTCTCAATTAAAAGTGCAACTACCAACTATCACAAAAATGCTAATAGGTTTTGGACAATTTTTAAATAACTATGGTGGTGTAGCGATACCAATTTTTATTTTACTGTTTATAAGTATTATTTTTTTCTTTTTCTTCTTTCCAAAAACAAAATTTCTCGGTGAGTATTTTTTATTCATTTTACCCGGAGCAAAAACTTTATTGAAACAAGTAGAAATAACTCGTTTTAGTTATGTTTTAGGGACACTTTTGTCTGCAGGTATTTCCCCAACAGAAGCATTGAATTCTATCGCTCATGCTACTTCATTTAGAAGATACCGCGATATGTATTTGTTCCTAGCTTCCAGTATCAATGAAGGTAACTCATTTAAAAAAAGTTTTCTTTTATATAAAAATATAAATAAACTTATTCCTCCTTCTGTGCAACAACTCATAGTAGCAGGTGAGCAGTCAGGGTCACTTTCTTTAACTCTTGGAAAGATAAGTGAGACATATGAATTAAAAACTGACACAACAGCGAAAGATCTGACCGTTATGCTTGAACCAGTTTTATTAGTAATCGTATGGCTCGGAGTTGTTGCTGTGGCAATGGCAGTTATTTTACCTATTTATAGTTTGGTAGGGCAGTTAAATTCTTAAATATGTTTAGAACTTTTCGTAAAAAAAATGCAGGATTTACTTTACTCGAAATGCTTTTGTCTGTTTCTGTTATTGCAATTTTGACTAGTATTGGCACACCTGTATACCAATCTTTCCAAGTTAGAAATGATTTAGATGTTTCTACTGCTACTTTAGTTCAAAATTTACGAAGAGCTCAAATTCTTGCTTCTGCTTCCTCTTTTGATATTAATTGGGGGGTTCATGTAGAGGTGGGAGCCATAACTTTATTTAAGGGTACCAGTTTTTTGACGAGAGATAATACTTATGATGAAATTTTTGAATTATCACCAAGTATAACTCCTTCTGGTTTGACGGATATTGTTTATCAAAAATTTACAGGAAAACCTAATATAACAGGAGATATTATTTTAAGTTCTAATATAAATGAAATACGAACAATCACAATCAATGAAAAAGGTACAATATCATTCTAACCAATCTGGTTTTTCTAGTATGGAAGTTTTACTTTCGGCTACTGTTTTTACCTTACTTGTGAGCGCTCTTATTGGTGTTTATTTGTATGGAGAAGAGTCTACTAGTTTAGCTGGATCTCGAGCTCGAGCTACGATGTTAGCAAAAGAAGGAGTAGAAGCTGTCCGAAATATTCGTGATGCTGGTTTTATAAATATTCCTGATGGGACATACGGACTTTCAACAGCAGGGAATCAATGGAATTTAAATGGCTCGAGTGATGTTTCAGATATTTTTACTCGCTCTATAACCATAAAGACAGACGCAGCAAATAAAAAAAGTATTACTTCTTCAGTTGCTTGGCAACAAAATGCTCAAAGAGCTGGTTCTGTGGAAATAGTCACACGTTTAAATAATTGGATTCGTGCAGGGATAGGTGATTGGTCAATACCAATTCAACAAGCTTCCATAAACATACCAGGCAATAATGACGGTATTAAAATACAAGTTGAAAATAATTTTATATATATGATACGTAATGGTGGTGTACCAAATTTTATTATTATAGATGTTTCAAATCCTGGAGCTCCTTTTATAACTGGATTTTTAGCTTTAGCAGGTATTCCTACAAATATAATCGTTTCTGGAAATCATGCGTATGTTTCAAACATTAACAATACAGAAGAGATGCAGATTATTGATATTACAAATAAAGCAGCTCCTGTTGTTGTAGGTGTGTTTAATGCAGTTGGAAATGCTGATGGTCGTGGTGTTTATATTTTAGGCAATAACGCATATCTCACAAGATTGAGTAGTGTAGATAATGAATTTATTATCATAGATGTATCTGTGCCAAATTTACCTGTACTTACAGGTTCTGTAAATTTAAATGCGAATGGAAATGAGGTAGTAATATCTGGAAATTATGCTTATGTTGCTACAAGTGACAATATTCAAGAAATGAAAGTAGTAGATATTGCAAATCCTGGAGCGCCGTTTGTTGCTGCTGGACTCAATCTTCCAGGGAACAATGATGCTTTGACCGTGACCCTTGCTAATACTAAAGTCTACCTTGGTCAAGGTAATAATCTTTACGTAGGAGATGTTGCAAACCCTCTTTTGCCAAATGTAAATGGTGTGGTGGGTGTCGGAGGACTATTAAATGACATAGCTATAAGTCTTGGAAATTCAGATACTTATGCTTATGTTGCTACAAGTGAAAATGCTAGAGAATTTAAGGTTATAGATGTTTCTATTCCAGCAGCACCAGCTATATTGGGTTTTGTAAATATGGTTGGAAATAATATTTTATCTGGAATTGCTTATGATACTGTTTTAGACAGAGCTTTTGGTGCTAGTAATTCAAATACGGAGGAGTTCGTAATTTTTGCTCCACAATAAAATGAAAATAAATTTTTTAACAAAAAAAGGTTTTACTTTGATTGAGCTTTTGCTCTATGTGTCACTTTCTTCTGTGTTGCTTATTTCAACTTCTTTTTTTATGTCTACTTTATTAGAGGCGCGTATAAAAAATCAAACAATAGCAGAAGTAGAACAACAAGGTTTACAAATAATGCAAGTCATCACTCAAACAATTCGTAACGCAGAAAGTATTAATACCCCAACACAAGGAATCATTGCAAACACTCTTTCTGTAAACACTTATGATATAAATATAAATCCAACCGTTTTTGAGGTTGTGGGTAATGTTTTACGTATCAAAGAAGGTTCTAATCCAGCGATAGATTTACTTAATTCAAAAGTAAAAATTACCGATATGAATTTTTCTAACCTTATGCGTCCAGGTACTCCAGGTTCTATAAGAGTTGAATTTGTATTATCTTATGTAAATAACATAGGCAGGAATGAATTTGATTATTCAAAGAAATTTACAAATACAGCAACATTAAGGCAACCATAATATGCGAAAAGATACTTTAAATTTAAAAAATGGATACATAACACTGATAAGTGTTCTTGTTATTAGTGCTATAAGCATTTCAGTAACTATTTCGCTTTTGTTGTTGGGTTTAGGGTCTTCGCGCACAAGCTTTGCTGTGCAACAATCAGATCAAGCAAAAGGTCTTGCTGACGCTTGTGCAGAAGAGGGGTTAGAACAAATACGTTCTGATGTGAATTTTGTAGGTAATGGTAATTTGATTTTAGGAAATGGTACTTGTACTTATAATGTTGTAAATAATGGTGGGCAAAATAGAACTATTGATGCTACGGGTACAGTAGATAGTGTAATTCGTAAGGTTTCTGTTATAATAAATGATATTAATCCATTGATAGTTGTCGTTTCTTGGCAAGAAGTGCCATAATGGAATCAATTGAGTTTTATTATAATTAATTATTTTTTATATGAATAAAATAAATAAACAAAAAGGTTTTACTTTATTAGAAATTTTGTTAGTCGTTGCGGCTATTGGAATACTTGCAGGTATTGTTATTTTGGCTATTAATCCAAACAAACAACTTGGTGAGACACGAAATGCTCAAAGAAAAGCAGACGTTAATACTATTTTGAACGCTGTTTACCAATATTCTATCGATACAGGAGTAGTTCCTGCTTCTATTACCACAACTCAAACAGAAATTTGTAAGACAGGTGGTACTTGTACTGGTTTGATTGATTTAGGTGTTTTGACTCTTAATGAAAAATATTTAGTTTCTATGCCTTTTGATCCAACTGGTGGAACTGTAAATGGAGCAGGATATGAAATAGTAAAAACAGCTAATAATAGAATAACAGTCACAGCGCCTGATGCTGAAGCTGGTGCTACTATTAGCGTTACTCGTTAAATAATTTGTTTAATTAACTTAAAAAAGTCCAATGTTATTACATTGGACTTTTTGTTTACTTGCTGTGTTTTTGTGTTCTAATTGTACTTTTTGAAATAAATGAATTTTCTTTGTGTATTAATAGATGAGAGTGAAAGTGTTAAGAGCTTTTATTCTACCATGCATGGTATTACACATAGAATCTTAAAGGAATTACTTTTATGAAAAAAATAAAAAAAAGAGTTGCTATACCTCTTGCTGCGCTCATACTACTTAGTGGAGGCGTGATCGGTGGGTATGCTAGTTTGGCTGGTGCAGAAGGCAATACTTCCAATACGAGTTTTACAGCAAAAGATACTGAAGGAGGAAGATTCAATATGGGTAGAGGTTTTGGTAAACATAGACGCGAAAATGGTGTGATGGGTAAAGTGACAGGAGTTATTAATGGAGTCATTACTGTTACTGACCGAAATGGTGCTACCTTCACTGTGAATGCTGGAAATGCAAAAGTAGAAAAAATGGTTGCGGGAACACTTGGGGATGTTGTGGTAGGGGACTCTATTGGCGTGCATGGTGCTGTATCTGGGAATACGGTTACGGCAGTACGTATAATGGACGACTTGCCATTCAACCCTCCTAATCCATAAAATAATAAATAAACCTAACAAATAATAATTTCGACTTACAAAACCTCTTAGAAATAAGAGGTTTTGCTCTTTTGAAATAAAAAACTTGTTTAGGTGTATTATTAAGTAAATGAACAAAGACGATACTGATATTACTGACGAGAGCATTGTGATGCTTGTGCAGAAAGGCGACAAAGAAGCCTTTGGTCTTTTGGTTGATCGTTATCAAAACAAACTCGCTCGATATGGAAGGAAATTCTTAAGTAGAGTAGAAGATATTGAAGATATGGTACAAAACGTCTTCATCAGTGCTTATGAAAATATTCAAAACTTTGATGTGACACTAAAATTTAGTTCTTGGATTTACAGGATAGCACACAACACTTTTGTAAATGCATTACGAAAGAATACAAAAAGCTTCCTTACTATCGACTTTGACACACTGCTTTCTCACCCGGTGTACGATGATCCAGATATAAAGGAACGTGAACAGAAGGAAATGAGGGTATTGATAGATCAAGGGCTTGAAGATATTTCTTCAAAATATAGAGAAGTATTAGTCCTTCATTATCTAGAGGAAATATCATATAAAGATATAGCAGAGATACTTCAAGTTCCGATAGGAACAATAGGTATTAGAATAAAAAGAGCCAAAGAAGCTCTTCGTGAAAAGATCGATCAGAAAAAAATTTAGATAATATATAAATAATATGGAAAAAGAAGAAACACAGATCAATATAAAAGATAAAATATTAAATGAAATACAGTCAGGCGATATTTCGATGCGACCACGTTTCCAATTTACATTGAGATTAATAGCATTATCTGCTCTTACTTTTTTCATTCTACTTATTTCAGTTTTTATACTAACTTTTATTTCTTTTAGTGCACGTATTAGCCATCATGACGAATTACTAGGTTTTGGTTTTCGTGGTTTTCTGGCTTTCTTGTTGGTATTTCCATGGTTTTTTCTAATAGTAGATATTATATTAATATTCTTACTAGAAAGATGTTTACGAAATTTTAAATTTGGTTACAGATTTCCTGTATTCTATCTTTTCCTTGTATTATTGAGCGCTGTGCTCATATTTGGTTTAGGTCTTGATAGAGGTACTTCTTTTAATGATTCTATCTTGGAAAGAAGAGAGCACTTACCTAGACCTATTGGAAATTTTTACAATCAAGCAAATCGTCCGATGATAAAAGGTGAGGGTTTATGTTTTTGTAAAATTTTAGCGATTGGAAACAAAAAATTGATAGTAGAAGACAGTAGAAAGGGTGGCACCGTTATAGATGTTTTATTACCTAATGATTTACCTTTAGAGATTTTTGAAAGTTTAACCATAGGAGATACTGTACTTATTGCAGGTCAAGAACGAGATGGTGTAATTGAAGCTTTCGGTATTCGAAATATTCCAAATATGCATCTTGAAAGATTGGAAATAAGAGAACAATCTATATACAGATAAAAATTAATGATATAATAAAAATATTATTCATTTAATAAAATTTTTATGGCTAAAGGAAATTCACATCCAAAAAAAGAAGTAAAGAAACCAAAAAAAGCAAAAAAATAAATTTTATGCTACATTAACCAAAGGTGTCAAAACCTTTGGTTTTTGTTTTATATGAAAAATACACTTACAAAAGAAGAATATGATGTTATTGTTATTGGTGGCGGAGCTTCTGGGATGATGGCTGCTGGTAGGGCTTCTGAGCTTAGTAAGAAAGTTTTAATACTTGAAAAAAACAGGTTTTTGGGAGAGAAACTAAAGATTACTGGGGGGGGACGTTGTAATGTAACAAATGCAGAGGAAGACATAAGAGTTTTTTTAAAAAATTACAAAAATGCTGATAAATTTTTGTATTCACCGTTTGCTCAATTTAGTCAAAAAGAAACTTTTGCATTTTTTGAAAAAAAAGGCTTACCACTAGTCGTTCAAGCTCGTAAAAGAGCATTCCCTCATACAGAAAAAGCAATGGATGTGTACAGAGTGATGGAAAGATACATAAAAGATTCTGGTGTTATTGTTAAAACAAATTCTCAAGTTTCAAAAATCTTAAAAGATAAAAATAAAATAACTGGAGTAAAAGTAGGAAGCATTACTTATACAGCAAAATCTTATATATTAGCTACGGGTGGAATGTCTCATCCGGAGACTGGTTCTACTGGAGATGGTTTTGATTGGTTGAGGGATCTTGGACATACTGTAAAAGCACCTACCCCGACTATCGTACCTTTGTCAGTGAAAGAAGCTTGGGTAAAATCTATGCCAGGAATATCATTGTCTTTCATGAAAATAACTTTTTACTTAGATGGTGTAAAGAAGTTTTCAAAAACAGGTAAACTACTTTTTACTCACTTTGGTCTTTCTGGTCCACTTATTTTAAATTCTGCGGGGGAAGTTAATGATCTTATGTATGAAGGTATTGTAACAGCAAAGATAGATGCGTATCCAGATACTAATGAAGGAGATTTAGAAAAGAAGATTATTAAAGTTTTTGATGAAAATAAAAATAAAATGTTAAAAAATGTTATGGATGAATTAGTGCCACATGGTACGGCCCCATCCATACTCTCACTTTTAAAAGATTTAGATGGAGATATAAAAGTGCATAGTGTGACAAAAGAAAATAGAAAGATGTTGGTAGCTTTATTGAAAGGTTTACCTCTTACTATCACGGGACTTATGGGTTTTGATAGGGCAGTGGTGGCTGATGGGGGAGTTGATTTAAATGAAGTAGATATGAAAACGATGAAATCAACAATCTTAGATAATTTGTATGTTACTGGGGACTTACTACACATAAATAGACCAAGTGGAGGATTTTCACTTCAGATATGTTGGACAAGTGGATTTATAGCAGGGAATAACGCTTAGAGTCTCAAACATTTTGTTGTATAATTAATAAATTAAAAATAGTATAAAAAATATGAAAAATTTCTTTAAAAAAATAGGTGCTACATTTTATTCTAGTAGGTTGTATCTAGAAGCTCGTGATAATTCTACTTCAAAAGGTTTAAAATTTTTGTTTAAATTTGCAGTACTTATATCATTTGTGGCTAGTATCATTTTAGCTACTCTTTATTTTTCTTTTTTACCACAGATTAAAACTTGGGCTTTTAATTATGTAAATGAGACATACCCAGAGGACTTAGTGGTAACCATTAAAGATAAAACTCTGACTACGAATAAAACAGAACCAGTTGTATTTCCTTTGTCTTCTAAAATGAACGAAATTAATACAAATACTTCTCTAAAAAAGAATACTTTGGTATTAGCTCCAGAAGAAAATGCATTTGATTTGAATTTGATTTCAAAATATGATTCTTATACTGTTATTACTTCAAAGGCCATTATTGTAGAAAATAGCTCTAGTGAATACCGGACATATTTATTAGATTATCCGAATACAGAAATTACTAAAACAAAAATAAATGATTTTATTGAAAAATTAATAAATAAATTTATACCAATTGCTTTAGTGTTTATGATACCGATGATTCTCTGGTTGATTCTTATGTTGATATTTGGGCAGTTGCTTGTTTTGTTTTTTGTCAGCTTATTACTTTATGGAATATTCCAATTCGTGAAAGTAGATTTGTCTTATAAAGAGATATACAGAATGGGGGTATACAGTATTGTCCCTGTTATTTTAGTAGGTATAGTATTGAATCTTTTTCAGGTTGGTAATTTTGTGGCAAATATGTTGGTTATGGTAGCTGTTGTATTATATGCAAATAGAAATATAAAAAAATACGAAAATACTAGTTCTGAACCACAGAGTTGGATACAAGAAGTAGATAAAAATACTGATACTAATACTGAAAACTTCAATCCCGAAGAAGAGGTTAAATAGGATTAATTTAGAAAATTTATACACAGAGAAGCCGTTGATAATGTTTATCAACGGCTTTTTATGAGGATCGATACTTGTGATTTTTTGGATTTGTTTTAAATCCATAATCAAAGTTTCTACCCCCGTCTTCTCTACTTTTCCAACTTTCTTTTGAGTGTTGGCGTCTCATTTTTTCATTAGCTAGTTTTTCAGTTTTTTTACCAGCTGAGCAAAATTGGCAGGGTTTACCTGAATAGGAATATCCGCTGCCTCCACATTTGTTACACATAAGGCAAAGAAATTTAGTTCATTTATAGTATACTCCTAAATTTATTTTTTGCATGGTATACTTTGAATGTATTAATTTTATTAACTTTTTTAGATAAATTATGTCATTAAATATACATCCAATAATTGTCCATTTTCCAATAGCTTTTCTTTTTGTTTATTCTTTTGTAAAAATACTCCCTTTGCATAAGTGGCTACCGAATGTCGCTTGGTTAGATATTCAAAAGATTTTAGTAACCGTTGGAGTTCTAGGTGCATTTGTCGCTAGTAGTACAGGAGAAATAGCTTCAGAATTAGTACAAGTAAACCATGACTTAATTGAAGCTCATGAACTTTTTGCTGGAATCACAACATGGCTTTATGTAATTTTATTAATCTCTGAATTTTTACCATGGATAAATCTAAAATTTATTGAGAAATTACAACAATATAAAATATATAATCTTTCTTTAATTTTGGAAAAATTTATTTCAAATAAAACCTTAGGTATATTACTAGCTTTTTGCGCTCTTGTTGCTGTTGTTTGTACAGGAATGCTTGGTGGAGTGATTGTATACGGGCCAACATTAGATCCTTTGGCACCAATTTTATTAAATATTTTAGGAATTAATTTATAATTTTTATGATTCAAATTAAATGGCGTGAATATACTTGGTATTCAAAGTTGGCTGCACTTATATTTTTTGTTTTGGTTTTACCGGGTCTTACTTTTTATATTGGAGTACAGTATGAAAAAACAAATAATTATCTAAAAGAAATAGAAAAACAATCTAATATTCAAAATAACACAAAACTTGCTGAAGAAGTATTAGAGAAAGGATGTTATACTTCTGTTTTAAGAAAAGATAAATATACTTTTGAGATCCTAGGTTCTGAAAATGGTCTTGTCTCAGGTAGGCTTTCCTATAATAATCACGAAAAAGATAGCTCTTCTGGTGCTTTTTTAGGTGTTTTTAAAGATAATATTTTATTGGGTGAATATTCTTCTTTTTCTGAAGGATCTTCTTCTATAAGACAAGTAATATTTAAAAAGATAAATCAAAATTTAATGCAAGGTTATGGCCCTATGGTTTTTGCAGGAGATAAAGAGATATTTGATAATACAAATAATGTTGTATATGATCAGAATACTATTTTCTCTATTTCTTCTTTAGAGGACTGTAAATAGACTCAAAATTAGTGGTTTATAACTGAGTTTTTTGAGGGTGTTAAATCTTTAAAAATCTCGTCGTTATTTTCTCCAGAGACTTCTAATATTGCCCAAGCCCCTTTGTTCATTCGAGCTAAAGCATGATCTACTAATAAATATTTACCTGGTACTTCTAGTTTAAATTCCACGATACTAGCACCTCCAGGCAACACTGCTGTTACTTGAGTATTTTTTTCTATTGCTCCTCCGATACTCGCATTAGGATATACAGTATCAAAGATTTCACCTATTACATGAAAGGAAGATATTAAATTCACACCTCCATTTCCAACATACATACGTATTGTATCTCCAACTTTAGCTTTCATTCTAGGAGTTTGTTCCACTACTCCGTTGAAGGTTACATAGTTTGGTACACCATCTAGCAATGCTTTTGAGTCAAAAGGAACTAGACCCTTTTTACCTAATTGTCCTTCGGTATAAATTTCTCCTTGCATTATATAAAACTCTTGATCAACTTTTGTTAAACCTTCTTTTGGTTCGACGAGAATCAATCCATATTGACCATGAGAGTTGTGAGTTGAAACATTTGGCATTGCACAGTGATAGACAAAAAGTCCAGGATTTAGGGCTTTCCATTTAAATGTTTTTGTTTCTCCAGGTTTTACATTTGTAAGAACTGCACCTCCACCTGGACCAGTAACGGCATGAAGATCTATGTTGTGTGGGTGTAGACTGGAAATATGATTTGTTAAGCTTAATTCTACGGTGTCTCCTTCACGTACTCGAAGCATTGGTCCAGGAACTTGTCTATTGTAAGTCCAGTAATTAAAATAAATTCCTGGGGATATTTCAGATATTACTTCTTGGGCTATCATATTTATCCTTACTATTCCGTCAGAGTCGGCCATCAAAGGTGTTTCTGGAACGATGTTTGGATTCGCTCCAATATCTGTAACTTTTTCAAAATCACTTTGGTATTTAAAAAACTCAATTATTTTAGAAAAGGGAATGGAAGCGGGAATACCTCCTGGAGCATGAGACATCATAAAGGGAGGCATTGCAAAGTGAGGTGGGTATGTTTTATTTGCCATAAATCCAACAAATACAGTTAAAAGCAAGAGTAGAATAGAAATATATACATATTTTTTAGATAAGAATAATTTAATAGATGGTACTTTTATTAAGTTAAAAAGTAGTATTAGAATTACGAGAGTTCCTAATAGATAAGCACAGACTTCTAAAATAAGGTATTTAAGCATTTTTTTATATATTAATAATAATTAAATCTTCTCGGTTTATTATAGCAATTTTTTGAGTTATCCACCGTTGCGTCTCGACTAGAGATTTTTGTATACTTGATTTACTAGTTGCGCAAATTTGCAACTTTTAATAATTATACACTTTTGTTTTAGTCCGAGCAAAAGTATTAGCATAGAACATAGGTTGTATGGATACATATACAAAGAATTGGTTTAAGTTTGGTTTAGGTTTTATTATGTGTTTATTGATCCGGTTATTTCCTTTTAGACCACCAAATATTGAGCCGATTTTAGCTACACAGATGCCTTTCTCTAAGAGATACGGTGCTCTGGCTGGTTTTTCTTTTGCTTTTTTAAGTATCGTATTGTACGACCTTCTTACAGGCACAGTAGGTACTTGGACTTTTGTTACAGCAGGAACTTATGGAGTATTGGGCTTGTGGGCATATTTCTTTTTTAAAAAAAGAGAAATGAAGAAGTTGAATTATGTAAAATTTGCTGTATTAGGAACTTTGTTTTTTGATGCTGTCACAGGCCTCTCCATTGGCCCATTATTTTTTGGTCAATCTTTCATTGAAGCATTTTTAGGGCAAATACCGTTTACTTTGATGCATCTAGCTGGAAATATAACTTTTGCAATAATTATTTCACCTTTAATATATAAATATATTATTGAAAATAAGAAATTCGAACACGAAGCTATTGTTAATGTTTTCAGATTTAAAAATATTTAAAAAATATGAAAAATACAAAAATATATTCAAGTTTGACTCAAATTCAAAAAAGAGACGGTAGTATTGTACCTTTTGATAAAAAGCATATTTATAGAGCGATTTTTCGTGCCATGGATTCGGTAAATGAAGGCGGTGAAAAGGAAGTAAACACAATTTTATTTAAAGTGTTAAGTGTTTTGGTTTTAATAAAAAAGACAAAAAAAGAAAAGAAATTTATTCCAAATGTTGAGTTAATTCAAGATCTTATTGAAAATGAATTAATTGCTTCAAATTTTATACAAACAGCAAAGGCATTTATTTTGTATAGAAAAGAAAGAGCAAATGTTAGAGAAAAAATAGGTTTTGTGCCTGAAAAAGTTCGTGAATTGGTAGAAGAAAGTAAAAAATATTTTAAAAATCCACTAGCTGAATTTGTTTATTATAGAACTTATGCAAAATGGATCGACGAAGAAGGACGAAGAGAAACTTGGATTGAAACGGTCGACAGATATATGAATTTTATGAAAGAAAATTTGAATGGAAAACTTACAAAAGATGAATATAACGAAGTCCGCGACACTATTTTAAATCAGGAAGCAATGCCATCAATGAGACTACTACAATTTTCAGGACCTGCTGCTAGAAAGACAAATATTTGTGCGTATAATTGTTCTTTTATTGCACCAAAAAGTTTTCGAGATTTTGCAGAAATTATGTATGTGTCCATGTGTGGTACAGGAGTAGGTTGGTCAGTGGAAAGTGAAAATATTCAAGCTCTTCCTCAGATACAAAAACAATATGGTAAAAAATTGCCTATTTATGTTGTTCCAGATAGTAAAGAAGGTTGGGCGGATGCTTTTTCTTTTGGTTTAAAAACTTGGTTTGAAGGAAAAGATGTGGATTTTGATTTCTCGTTAATTCGTCCAGCTGGTTCGAGACTTAAAACTATGGGAGGAAAGAGCTCTGGACCAGAACCACTTCGACAACTCCTTTCTTTTTCTCGTGAAAGAATTTTAAGAAAACAAGGTAGACATCTGACGAATCTAGATGCTCATGACATCATTTGTAAAATAGGTGAATGCGTTGTGGCAGGAGGAGTTAGACGTAGTGCGATGATTTCACTTTCTGATTTAGACGATGAAGCTATACGAGACTCTAAAAAAGGACAATTTTATTTAAATGAAGGACAAAGAATGTTAGCAAATAATTCAGCTGTATATTTAACAAAACCAAATACTTCTGAATTTTTAGATGAATGGAATGCTTTAGTAAAGAGTGGTTCAGGTGAAAGAGGGATATTTAATAGAGGTGGTTTGATAAAAACATTACCTGCACGACGACTAAATCAATTTAAAAATGGATTTTTTCCAGCATGGGGGACAAATCCTTGTGGAGAGATAATTTTACAGTCAAAACAGTTTTGTAATCTTTCCGAAGTCGTAGCAAGATTAGAAGATACAGAAGAGAGTTTGATGAAAAAGATCCGTATAGCCACAATACTAGGAACATATCAATCTTCATTAACTTATTTTCCATATTTATCAAAAGAATGGAAAAATAATTGTGAGAAAGAAAGACTGTTGGGTGTTTCTGTCACCGGGCAGTGGGATTCAGTAGTAGCTAGAAATCCTGAAGTTTTAGAAAAATTAAGAAAATACTCTATTGAAATAAACAAAAAATATGCAAAACGTTTTGAGATTAACCCTTCTACTTGTATTACCTGCGTAAAGCCTTCTGGAACAGTGTCACAGACAGTGGACTGTGCTTCTGGTATGCATCCACGACATGCACCTTACTATATACGTCGCGTTCGTATATCAGCAACAGATGCTTTGTTTAGAATGCTTAAAGACCAAGGTGTACCTTATTATCCAGAAGTAGGTCAAACATTAGAAAATGCAACGACTTTTGTATTAGAATTCCCTGTAAAGTCACCGGATGGAGCAATATGTAAAGATGATATTAGTGCAATAGAACAACTGGAGCATTGGAAAATAGTAAAGAAATACTACACAGAACACAATCCTTCAGTGACTATTTCAGTTGGCGAAAATGAATGGATTCTTGTAGCAAATTGGATATATGAAAATTGGGATTTAGTAGGAGGATTATCATTTTTACCAAGATCAAATCATGTATATCAACTTGCTCCGTATGAGACTATTAATAAAGAAAAATATGAAGAAATGTTAAAAAAAGTTTCAGATTTAGATTTTTCTAAAATAGTAACTTATGAAGTAGATGATGAAACTGAAGTTAAAAAAGAATTAGCTTGTGTGTCTGGTACTTGTGAAATATAGATTATTATTTAATTTATAAAAATTATGTTGTACACAAGAAAAGGTGATGGTGGCAATACAAAACTTTTCGATTGCCCACAAGGTGTTTACTTAAATAAATCAGCACGTATTTTCCAAGCTCTAGGCACAGTAGATGAAATAAATTCTTTTATTGGTTATACAAAAGTACTTTCAAGAAAGTTCGGTATTTTTATGTACTTCAAATTTAAGAAAATAAATTACGAAGATATTTTAAATGAAATTCAGCAAATTTTGTTTTCTATTCAAGCAGAACTCGGTGGTTCAAAAATATTTGTTACGACAGAAGATGTTTTGTACTTAGAGGAAATTATTGCTGAAATAGAAACTTTATTGCCACCTATTCATTCTTTTATTATACCAGGGGGAAGTGAAGTTGGAGCAATGCTTGATGTGTGCCGTACAGTAGTAAGAAGAGGGGAAAGAGAAATGGTTTTATTGAATGAAACAAAAGAAAAAGAAATTTCACCAACAAGCGTGATGTTTATGAATAGGCTTTCAAGTGCCATGTATGCTATGGCACGTTTTGCAAATTATCAGAGTGGAAACATAGAAAATGCGCCAAAGTATAAGTAGTTGCATTTTTTCGCAACTTAGCACATAATTTAAATATGAAAACAGTCGCGAAAATAAAAAAACCATTACCGAGAGTGGCATACGAAAAAAATGCAGAAATATATAAAATACTCGCTAACTCAAAACGCTTAGAGATATTAAATTTACTTCGTGAACAAGAAATGTCCGTAGAAGAATTAGTCAAAACCTTAGGTATAACTAAAGCGAATGTATCCCAACATTTGGCATTATTGAGACATGCTAGACTTGTCACAGTCAGACGGGTAGGTTTGAATGGTTTTTATAAGATTGTAGACCCTCGTATTGTAGAGCCGTGCAGGATTCTCCATAAATTAAGGATGTAATTAACCTCTTTGAAATAAAGCTTAAAAAGCATATAATAGATATTATATGCTTTTTAGTTTAGTTAAAATTTTTGTGCCGACAGCCGTAGCCTTTTTTTCAGGTATTGTGATAACACCTTTGGCTACACACTTTTTCTTTAAATATAAAATGTGGAAAAAGAAAGCCCGTACTGAAAATACTTCATCTGAGGATTTTAAAAATGTCCATGAAGCTAAAGCCAAGAATGAAGTTTCCGTACCTTGTGTTGGTGGAATAATAGTTTTTTTCTCTGTTCTTACTACAACTTTACTTTTTGCTATTTTACCTTACTTTTTTGAAGGGCAAATACTCGATGAATTAAATTTTTTAAGTAGAGAGCAAACGCTAGTACCATTATTTATTTTTATTTTTGGTGCTTTCCTGGGTTTTATAGATGATATTCTGGAGATAGAAGGTAAGTCAAATATAACAAGAAATTCGCCTTGGTATA
>JBBTSS010000003.1:0-34667 GCA_038064635.1 Patescibacteria group bacterium | reverse complement strand
CCACCACCACCACCCGAACCGCCACGAGCAGTACCGGTTCCACCTCCTCCTGCACCACCACCACCACCTATACCCTCAATGGTGTTTGCCGCGGCATCAAAATCAAAAGGCACAGACCAAGAAACACCTGCGGTAAGTATATCTACTACTATTGCATCGTTTGCTATTTGCCAATTTCTAGTTTCTTGCCAAATTAGATTTACTCCTTTACCGAAAGAAAGTGGGCCAAGCAAATGAAATTCTGGAGAAATATTTGGTGCATCAAATTTATATGCTAATATTTTTTCTTCATTTTTTTTAAAAGAAAGATTCCAAGAAATAACTTTTTCTTTACCTACAATTTCTACATTATTATAAACAATACCTTTACTTGATTCTAATATATCAAAATTATCTGGGGCTTTTTCTTGCACTATCCCACTCCAATCTATATTGGACTTAACCTTCATTATTACCGTATATGGACTCAAAGGATTAATACGAGTCGGACCAGATCGAGCAACCTCAAATAAAGAATTTTGCACAACACTAAAAGTATCTGTGGTGGATTTTGGACCATTTTCTGTCGTAGCAGTAAGTTTCATTTCGTAGACACCTTCTTCTTTTATATCATCAAAATAAGCGTAATAATCTGGAACGTAGATAATATTATTTGGACCACAAGCCGGATCTCTAACTATACTTCCATCATTTGTATCAAAAAACGTTTCTACACCTTTTGGACTTTTTATGACAAGCGACATATTAGCTTTACATAAAGTATCTCCCTTATCACTCAAAACACCCATTTGCAAATAAGCTTTCTCACCAATTTTATAAATAGATTTATCTGTATTAATAGCAAGAACTCCCCAAGTAAAATCTTGTTTGGAAATAATTTTTACAGTATCAGTCACGAAAGTGACACGTAGAGTATATTTACCTGGACGGAACTGTCTACCTGGCTTTTCTACACTCACTTGCTCTTTTGCAATACCATTTACTTCAACTGTTTTTACATTTGCTACTATATCAGTTGGCTCACCTAAAATATTCACGACTTCAGCCCCCAAAATCTTTACATTCGTTAATGGCCCAGCAAACACAACACTAGTTCCTAAAAAAGAAGTGATGTCTTCTAGTGGTGTAGGGGCAATTGGATTGTTGTCTAAAGTAGTATTTAAATTATCATCAATTGAATTTTTCAGTGAAGGAAATATTCCTTCTGATTGTTTTACTTCCTCAATTTTTTTATTTACAGATTGCTCTTCTGGAACAATTATTATTCCACTCGCATCACCTTTTGTATCTTGTTCTTTTTTATCTATTGTAGACAGGATGTCGTTTGTGATTTGTTGTATGATATTTTCTTTATCATTTGTATCTTCTGCAAGATTAATATTATATGCACTGTCAGGAAACAGTAAATTATTTACCAAGACACCGTTCGGATCTTTAATGATTTCAGCTTTCCCACTTTTTACTAAATCCTCAATTTCAAATATTGATAGATTAGGATCACCTATCTCAAAGGTAGGTGATTCGTCAGAGTTAAAATCAGAAATAGTAGTAGAGGATATAACTCCTAGATTTTCATCCTCGATTTCAACGACGGGTAATTCTTTAATCTTTTCCAAGATTCCATATTCTATTTCAATATAAATATTATCTAAATAAATTATCGGTTGAGTATCTATCGTCGGTAAATTCTTCACTGATATTTGCAACTTTGATACATCCTCCCAGGTCGTAATACTTGAATCACTTATTTCAAAAGAAGCATCCTTCCATGTGGTTTCTGATACTTTACCTAAAACTTTCCAATTTGATCCATCAATAGTATAGGATACTTCCAAAAAGTCATTATCTATTTTATTTTTGACTTCTTCTATATTCGTAACTCCTGTATTTTCTATTATTGGTTCTACAATATTTTCAGATGGTACAGGAGTAGGTGTTTCTGTCTCAATTTGTTCTATTGAATCTTCTTTTACAATATCTTCGTTTTCAATTACTGATATATTTTCAACTAAAGTAGTTTCAACAATATTTGTTGAACTACTTTCTGGTATAACCACTACTTCTGCATCTGTTGGTACTTCTGGAACACTTTCTGGAGCAGACTGACTTTCTTGTGCAAATACTTTTGTAAAAATATTATTTAAAAAAGATACAGGTGGAGGTGTAGCTTCTTCTAGGATTATCTCAACAGGATTGTTTTCAGTTGGATTATCTTGAACAGGATTACTTTCAATTTCAACAGAATTATTTTCAACTGGTGTTTCTTTTTCTTGATCTAAAATAGTATCAATATTTTGTATGACTTCTTTTTCTTCTATAATTTCCACATTGGTTAGCGGTGCCTCTTCAGCTGGTACACTCAAACCTTCTTGAGGTAATATATCACTCAATGTTTCTTTTTTTTCTTCTAAAATATTATCAGTAACCAACCAAGACATTTTTACAATAAACTTTTTTGGTACTGTCTCTGGCTCAACTTCGCCAATAAAGTCACCACAAAAAATCTCGGCTATTCTATCTTTTAAGATCGCTGAATTTTTAGAAGAAAAATTATTCTCTAAAATAGAAGCATCACTAACTCCTTCAACATGTTCTGGTCCTTCCCATCCTCCAAGACATTTCTTTGGATAAAAAGTAGAGACAGATGCCTGGCTTGGAAAAAAAGCTCCCATAAGAATAAAAAGAAAAACCACACCAAAGATAATCATCAATGGTCTTTTTTGTTCTTTAAAATATCTCTTAAATTCTTCTTTATGGAATTCAATAACTGGAAGTCTCTTTCTTAAATTTAAAATAGTTGAATTGTCTCCAAAGATGACATCCCTTATTTTATAATTAAATTTTGAATTATCGCTAAAGTTAAAAAATGAAAAGATACTTGCCTTTATTTTAGGAATTATTGTATGTATGAACCTATCAAACATACAAATATTATATCATAGAGAAAATTTAAACTAACTTTTTTAATTCATTCTCGTATTTTTTCATAACCATCATTCCAGCGTCCGTCTCACTCATACCACTTTTAACTTTTTCTTGTATCTCAAGTGCTATTTTTTGAAAAAGTTCAGGGTCTTTTTCCATCATATTGATAAACATATCTATTTGAGCTTCTGGTACCCCTTTCAACCGAAGCATCTTTTTAAGTAAAAAATTTTTAAACATAAAAATAATATAGCATAAAATAATAAAATCTTTATATGCGAGGGTCCCGCTCGGTACTCCGAGAAGGGCGCAGGGCTAAAGATTTTATTATTTTATGCTATTCATCCAAAATGTCAAAATCATCCCCTAGTTGCTTTTTTCGCTTACTCATTCTCAAATAATAGACGGCAACAGAAGCCAAACCGACAAATAAGATAAAAGAAAATAAAAATGTATACACATTATTCTTGTCTTTTATTAAAGTATTAGACCCAATAGCTCGAGCGCTCAAATCTTCAGACGACAAATCTGCATCAAAATTTAAATACTTATTTGTATCATTTAAATTACTCAAACTAAGAGTCGGTTCTTTTGCAAACGAAGTAAATTTCGCTTTTTTTTGAATTATATTGATAGATTTTTGACTAGACTCACCGTATGAAAAAATAACATCTGAAAGTACATTTTGTAGAACAATATTTTGAGATGTATTAAAAGTAAATTTAGTTATTTTTGATGATAAAATAATTTTTTTATTTCCTAAAATAAAACTATTCTTTGGAAAAAGAAACTTTTGAGTATCATATAATAAAATCCAATTAGAAATATCAATATCATAAGAAGACATATTGGTGAGCTCAATAAAAAAATCTTTTTCATCTCCTATTTTTGAAATAATGATAGGGGTATTTATGACTTCTATGTTTATCTGACTTACCGTCTCAGGCTTTAAGTAATTACTATTGTAGTACTCTACGGTCACAACATATTCTCCAGGGTAATAGTAAGTATGATTTAAACCAACATAAGAATTTGCTTGTAATTCTTCACTTCCACCGTCACCGAAATTAAAAATATATTTTCCATACATTAATTTTTGACCATCATACCCTGTGGTCTCTGCATTAAAGATAGAAGGTATACCTACAAAGATAAGATTTTCACGATTTATCTTTGTAGAAATTTTTGATCGAGAAGTAGAACCTACGGAAACAGAGCTAGAAGTATTTGTATTTTCAGCAGTATTAGTCAAAGTATTTTCTGGAACAGAATTAGAATTTGTAGCACTATTAACTACTCCTGGAGTAGGTATACTAGCTGACCAAATGTTGTTTATCTTTTGTAAAGATTTTCCATCTCCTCCTGCACCCAAAGATGCAACATACATATATTCATTAGATATATTTAAACTATTGTCTTTAATAGCAAGGTTCTCCCCTTCATTGTTCAAAGAAAAAGTAGAATCAAAAATACTTACAGAAAGAGACGGCCAATCAATTTTAAATTTAGAATAATCAGAAACAATAATTACATATCCACCCGCAGGAATATTTTTATCTCCAGAAGATAAAGTCAATCCGTGATTTGTATTGGCCTCAAAAAGTTTATAGGTAGATAAGTCTACGCTCTCACTTCCATCATTATAAACTTCTATCCATTCTCTATCAGTATCTGTACCTTCTACGTCATACATTACTTCATTTATTAAAATATTTGCATAAGCCACATGAAAACTAAAAACAAAAAGGCTTAGAAAGAAAAATACCCTACCAAAAATAAAACGTAATGAAATCATGGTAATTTTTGAATATTTTATAATATGCTACAATAATACCATGAAAAACATAGAATTTTTAGCAATTGGAGACATCGTCACCGATGCATTTATTAGATTAAAAGATGCGGAAGTACTTGATACTCACAAAGTAGATCATATTGAGCGTCAATTATGCGTCCGTTTTGGTGACAAGGTTCCCTTTGAATCAGTGACAGTAGTTAGAGCAGTAGGTAACAGTGCAAACGCTGCTATCTCTGCAGCAAGACTTGGACTTAATTCTGCGCTTATGGCAGTCGTAGGTGATGACGATGAAGGTAAAAAGAATTTGGAGGTATTGAAGGAAAATAACGTAGTGCTAGATTATATGCAAACAGATCCAACACTACCAACTAACTATCACTATGTACTCTGGTATGGCGTAGAACGAACAATCTTAGTTAAACATTCACCTTTCGAACGAAGTATCCCAACGGACTTCATTGCACCTAAATGGATATACCTTACATCACTCGGAGAAAACACAGAAGCATTTCATCATGAGATTGCTAGTTGGCTCAAAGAGCACCCAGAAACAAAACTAGCATTCCAACCTGGAACATTTCAAATAAAAATGGGAAAGGAAAAGTTGCAAGACCTATATTCTTGTACAGAAATATTCTTTTGCAATGTTGAAGAAGCACAAAAAATCCTAAGCCTTCAAACTAGAGACTTGAGAGTACTCTCAGAAGGTATAATCGCACTTGGACCAAAAATCGCATGTATTAGTGACGGCCCAGATGGAGCATACGCATATGAAAATGGAGAATTATGGCACATGCCTATGTATCCGGATGTAGCACCACCAGTAAATCGTACTGGTGCCGGAGATGCTTTTGCTTCAACCTTTACCGCAGCAGTAGCTATGGGTAAGACCATAGCTGAAGCACTAGCTTGGGGACCTATCAACTCCATGGCAGTTGTTCAGCAAGTAGGCGCCAACGTCGGACTACTCACTCGCGAGAAACTTGAAGAATATTTAAAAAACGCACCTGAAGAATACAAAGCTAAAAAATTAGACTAATCTACTTATTTAAAAAACCTCCTAAATTTTAGGAGGTTTTTTAAATATAATGTATAAAAAATTTATCTCATTTTCATTTTATTCTCAATCTCTTCTCCTTTTCGTTGGATCTCTCTTCGTCTTTCTAATTTTTGTTGTTCATACTCACCCTCAAAAGTAAGACTAGCCATAAAAGCTTCCAATGCTTTCTTTTTATTTTCAAACAAACCTATCTCTTCTATTTTGTCCCCGTTATTTAAAAAAGATTCTATGCCACCTTTCTCATTTAATTCAACTTCCGAAATAAAAGTAGTTTCTTCATCTTCTTTATTTACTACTTTGTAAAACATTATTTTCTCTGTTTCACTATCATTTTCCATATACTTTCGATAATACGAATCCACCGCACTAATACCAGAATACGTGCCCGGAATTCTTATTTTTTTATAACCATTCTGAAGCAATATCTCCATACCCCATTCACTAGGTTCTGTTTCATCTTTACCATAAGTCTCATCACCTCCGTAATCTCCTCTTAATTGAGGATTCTCACCTTCTTTTACAAAAGCATAATAAACATTTTTTTGATCACTCATAAAATTAAAAAATTATATTAAAATATTAAATTACATTGCTCTATTCATTAAAGAAATAAAATCTTCTTTTGTGAAAGTTGTTAGATAAATATCAAAAGGCCTTGGTTCATCAGGTCCACCAAAAGACAATTTACTAAATATTGCATCTTTATTTGTCACCAAAAAATTTAAATGTTCTTCAGCAAATAAATCTTTATTCATGTCGAATTTTGGAATTCCTGGCCCACTATTTGTTTCAGAGACTATGTGTAATGCTACGCGAATCTCCATAAGATAAGACATCAGCTCTTCTGGTTTCAAACAATAAACAGGAAAAAGAGACGGGTAATCCTGCTCTAAAAAATGTTGCTTTATCCTTCCATTTTCCTCTGCTTGATTTAAATCTTTTATTAAAAGCAGTGAATCTTCTTGTGTAAGCTCTCCACTATTTATGTAGCACTTCAAAATATCTTTGTAGGTATTAACAAGCATAAGTAGACGTGCTTGTCCGGCATGCCACAACTCATGAGAAACCACAAAAAAATCTGCCTTTTCTCTTTGGTATCTTTCTCCTTCTTCTTCCTTAAATTGATGTTTCTCCCATGACAAAGTATCTAGTTTTATTTTTCTTTTATCTGGATCATAGTGTCCAGCAAGTCCTCTTTTGGTCAATCTTCTGTACTTTAATTTTGTTTTTATTATTTCTTCAAGCTTATCATTAACCAATGCTGTCTCCATTAGAGATATCTCTTCATTTTCTTTTTCTGGGAAATGTTTCTTAAACGAGTCATGAGTAAAGTTTTTATATATATCAGAACTGACAAAAGACACAATTCGGTTGCGTTGATCTTTTGCAACTTCTCTCCAAGAAGAAAATTGCCTTGTATAGTTCTGCATTAATTTAGGAACTTCTTCTATCTTCGGATATTCAAAGTTTTCTATATTAGGGTACTCTGTTTCGTTGTCTAATATTTCTTTTGCTTGAGGATCTAAAAAATCTGCAAGTTTTTCTCGAGCATTGTCAGACAAAAGAGCTCCACCACTAAGTAAAACTCCTCCCTCCAAAAAACGTCTTCGACTAAAATTAAAACTTTTCCCTTCAGGCATTTTGATTTTAAATATTTAAACCTTTCTTTTTAATACATTTTTAACTGCATCTTTTATAGCATTTTTGTCCATACCATAATGTTTTATAAGTTGATTTGGCGTACCAGATTGACCAAAGAGGTCTTTCACTCCAACGAATTCCATCGGTATAGGGAAGTTTTGAGCTAAAAATTCAGATACAGCAGAGCCCATGCCTCCAGCGGTTTGATGTTCTTCTACTGTTACGATACATTTAGTTTCTTTCGCGAGACTCAATATTGCTTCTTTGTCTAATGGTTTGATTGTTGTCAGATTTAGAACTTTTGTTTTTATTCCCTCACTCTCTAATTCTTTTGCTGCAAGTAATGCATTATAAGTAAGTCCACCTGTAACGATGATTCCCACAGAAGCTATACCAACGTCAGGAATCCAAAACATTTGTGCTTTTTCTAAATTAAAAGGAGTCTCTTCAGTGGTAATGACAGGAGTCTTTTCTCGAGCAAGGCGCAAGTATGCAGGGCGTTTTGATTTAGTGAGTTGAAGAGTTACCTTCTTTGCTTCTATTGCATCACATGGTGAGACTACGTCCATATTTGGAATCATACGCATAAGGCCTATATCTTCGAGTGCTTGGTGAGTACCTCCGTCTGGACCAACAGAAATTCCAGCATGACTTCCTACCACTATTACTTTTCTATCATTGTATGCGATAGTTGTACGAATTTGTTCCCAATTTCTACCCGGTGAAAACATCGCGTAAGAAGAACAAAAAGGAATCTTCCCCATCGCTGCCATACCACTCGCCACAGTCACGAGATTTTGTTCCGCTACACCAATCTCAACAAACCTCTCTGGAAACTTTTCTTTGAATAAATGCATCTGGGTAGACTCAGTAAGATCCGCGCAAAGAGCGACAACGTTTTTGTCTTCTTCTCCTGCTTTAAGTAGACCTTGACCAAAACCTTTACGGATAGGTTCTTGTTCACAGTCTTCACTAAATAATTTTGGATTTAATTTTAATTCTGGATTTAACATAATTTTTATTTATAGTGAGCTTGTCGAACTACTGATGTTCACTTTTAATTTTCCCTCCAAGAGTTCGAAGCTCTTTCAAAGCCATATCTGCTTCTTCTTTGCTTGGTGGTTTCCCGTGCCATTTATAATCTCTCTCAAATTCTTTTACGCCTTTACCTGGTATAGTATGCGCGATTATGACTGTTGGTTTTTCTTCTACTGCTTGAGCTTCATTTACTGCTTGGTCTATTGCACTAAAATCATGCCCAGATATTTCTATCACATGCCAATTAAAACTTTCCCACTTATCTCGGAGTAGTTCTAGAGGCATCACGTCTTCCGTAGTACCATCAATTTGAATATTATTTCTATCCACTATTGTTATTAAATTTCGTAACTTATTTTTACCAGCAAACATTATCGCTTCCCAGTTATTCCCTTCGTTGAGCTCTCCGTCTCCTGTAAAGCAATATATAAATCGTATTTTATCTTTACCATCGATTCTATCAGCAAGAGCCATACCAGACGCTTGAGAAATACCAGAACCCAGAGGCCCTGAACTATTTTCAAGCCAAGGCATGAATTCTCTATGTGGATGACCTTGTAAACGTGAACCAAATTTTCTCAAAGTTCTAAGTTCTTCTACTGGGAAATATCCAGAATGAGCCATAGCAGCATAAAGTACAGGACAGATGTGCCCGTTTGAAAGCACGAGTCTATCCCTTTCATCCCAGGTTATATTTTTAGGATCATGTTTCAAACCATGAAAATAAAAATAAGCAAAAATATCTGACATGCCAAGCGGTCCTGCAGTGTGTCCGCTACCTGCTTCTACAAGCATCGTTATAATAGACTCACGAATATCATTCGCTTTCATTTCTAGCTCTAAAGTTTTTTCTTGAGTAAGCATTATATAAAAATTATAATTCTCTGAATTCTTCTATCTTACCTATTATATCACTCGCACTAAAAATCGCCGAACCAGAAACAAGACGGTCTACTCCAACTTCTTTTAATTTTTCTCCGGAAGTTAGATTCACTCCTCCATCTACTGAAATAATAATTTCTGGGAATTTTTCTTTTAAAGTTTTTATATTTTCTAGTACATCAATATTGAATTCTTCTCCTTGCATACCTATATGTGAAATTCCCATTATCTGAATGAAGTCAGTACAAGATACTAATGGAAAAACTTCTTCTACGTTTGTATCAGGATTTATGGCGACACCTATCTCCATAGCGTCACGAGTATATGAATCTATTCCTTCCAAAAATTCTCTAAAATTTTCTCTGTCTTTTATGGCTTCTAGATGAAAGATAACTCTTTTGGGTCCGAGTTTTGTATAAATATCAAAGTTCTCAACTGCATCAGAAACCATAAGATCAAGCTCGAAATCAATATCTTCCCAAAAAGGCATTCCTTCTCTTTCGTTTAAGATGTTTAGGAAATGTTGGTCTAAGGCATTATCGTCCCCCACTCCTTTTGTAGAACGAGCAAAAAATGGCCAGGTAACACTAGGCACAAAAATACCGTCACAAATATCGATCTGCACCATCGGTGAAACACCACGCACAAGTGCAATCTTGTCTTTTAATTCATCATAATTTTTTACTAAAACTGCAGGTATTATTTCCATATTAGAATTTATTTATTCTTCTTATGTGTCTCTCCTCCTCAGAGAATTTTGTACTCAAAAATAATTCAATAGCAAATTTCGCTTCATCTTCTGTCACAAATCTTGTACCAATAGATATAATATTTGCATTATTATGCTCTCGAGCGAGTTTTACTATTTCAAAAGTATCAGGACTTTCTATACCTTTTATATCTATCGGCTCAAGTGGTTCTTTTGGTCCATAAAAAGTCATAGCCCGAATTCCAGCAACTCTATTTGCACACATTGCCTCCCCCTGTCCTGAACCACCAAGGACTATTCCCATACTTCCTTCATCTCCGGCGACGCTCAAAGCAGTATCCATCACAAAATCAGGATAGTCGTCTTTTGGTTCAAGCATAAAAGCACCTTTATCTATGACTTCATATCCAAGTCCTAGCTCTGGTAAATAAGCAAGTAATTTTTCTTTTAATTCAAACCCTGCATGATCTGTACCAATATAGATTTTCATGATTTTATTTTAACATATCTATATTTAATTTACTGAAATACAAATATTGACTTTTTAGTTTTAAGTTGTATAATCTAGAAAAATCTTCTTCTCACAAATTTAATTTTCAATTTATGGCAAAGAAACTTCTGTCAGAAAAAACACCAGCAACGCCCCAAAAAAAACACACTTGTAGTTTTCGTACCCCAGATGGGAAAGAGGAATTCTTAGGATTTGATCCTGTCCTTGGGGCACAATACGGTCTTTGGCATCGATGCAAATGCAAAAAAAGAAAGTACAAAATGTATTACAGGATGGTAATCTAAAAAACCAAAAAAGTAAAAACAAAAAAAAGACCACCATCTGGAAAGACGTGGTTTTTTATTTTGTCCAAAATTTGTCTAAAAATAGAAAAACGCCGATAGGGGTCGGGGTCGACGTTGTCCTATCAGCGTTTAAAATGAAAATACCCTACTCCAAAATTAATCAATACTGTAATCTTGTGTCACAACTTGATCAATATCATTTAGATATTTTATCCGGATCTTTCCATTTTGGAGTGGTGTTATTCTGCTTATTTTCTTGATATGTTGAGATTTGTTTAGAATCCCCGCCTTCAAAACTTGAACATTGTAAATTCTTTTAGATGTACCAGTAGAAAATTTATAAACAATGGAATAACGAAGTCCCGGCATTTCACAGGTAAATGCTACAAAAAGCAAGTTCCTATAAAATTTTTTATCTTCTGTTTTCCACTCGTCAAAACCTTCAAGTTGTTCTAACAACTTCTTTTGAGCAAATGTTAAAGCCATGATTTTGTAAATTTAAAATTTGAAAAAACTTGTTATTTATCTTAAAATAACATTGTTTTATAAAACTGTCAATATTAGATTTATTTGATACTCTTCCCTGTTGCTACGACGTGGTCTACTAGTGTATTTGTATACCCCATCTCGTTATCATACCAAGCCATTACTTTTACCAAGTTTCCTCCTACTACTCTTGTAAGTGGTAAGTCTGCGATAGATGCATGAGGATTACCAAGGATATCAGAAGACACCCATGGCTCTTCGGTCACAGCAAACACTCGACTCCACTTTGAGTCTCCTGCTGCTTTCTTTAAAATTTCATTTACTTCTTCTGCAGTAGTATTTCTCTTTGCTAGGAAAGTCACGTCTACGATACTTCCTGCTGGTACTGGCACACGGATAGATATTCCATCAAAAAGATTTTCAAGTGCTGGGTAAGCTTTCGTCACAGCGATAGCAGCTCCAGTAGAAGAAGGCACTATGTTTTGTGCTGCAGCACGGCCTTCTCTTAAGTCTTTCTTACTTGGGCCGTCTACAAGAGACTGAGTCGCAGTGTATCCATGCACAGTATTTAAAATTGCTTTCTCTATGCCAAGAGCTTCACTTAAGATTCCAATGAGTGGACTTGCTGCATTTGTAGTACAAGATGCATTTGAAGTAATATCACATGTTCCAAATTTATCTTCATTCACAGACATGAGGATAGTTTCTCCAGGGAAAGATCCGTCTCCTTTTGATGGTGCAGTAATGACGACTTTCTTCGCACCTTGATCGAGGTGGAATTTTGCTTTTTCATAAGCTACAAAGAGTCCAGTAGACTCTACTACAACATCGATATTTAATTCTTTCCAAGGAAGTTTCGTCGTATCTTTTTCTGAGATAACTTTTACAACCTTACCATCTATCACGATGTTTCCATCTTTAACTTCAATATTTTTATTCCAAGTTCGGTATACTGTATCGTATTTCAATAGGTATGCCATACTCTCAAGAGTGCCAAGGTCATTCAATGCGACTATTTCTATATCCTCTCTTTCCCATGCAATTTTCAAGAATGCTCTTCCAATACGTCCAAAACCATTTATCGCTACTCTAATTTTTGTATCTGCCATAATATTTTTCTAAATAAATTTTAATAACCGTATTATAACAAAAAATACTTTAACAAGAAACTCGTCGTACTCAGTTTTTTAAAAAATAAAATATGTTATTATGGACGCAATGGAAAGTAAATTCATACATCTGCATACTCACTCGCACTATTCCCTACTTGATGGACTTTCAAAAGTAGAAGACCTAGTAAAAATAGCGAAGAGTTTCAACATGCCGGCAGTCGCACTCACTGATCATGGCAATATGTACGGTGCGATAGAATTTTACAAAGAATGTAAAAAAGTTGGCATCAAGCCAATCATTGGATGTGAAGTTTACGTCGCAGAAAGAAAACTCACAAACAAAGAACCAGGCATAGACAATAAACGCTACCACCTAATACTCCTCGCAAAAAATCTTAAGGGTTATAAAAATTTGATGCGTATAGTGACCACCGCGAACTTAGATGGTTACTATTACAAACCTCGAGTAGATGAAGACTTACTTCGAGAATTTCACGAAGGTATTATTTGTCTGTCTGGTTGTATGGGGGGCAAACTCTCTAGAGCAATACTAGCCGGAAATACAGAAAAAGCTGAAAGTATCATAAAAGAACATGATGAGATATTTGGCCATGGAAATTATTTCCTAGAAATCCAATCTCATCCACACATAGATAGAGATAAAGAACTCCGTGATGAACTAATAAGACTCGGTAAAAAGTTTGATATTAAAACAGTCGCAACTCAAGACTCTCACTATCCTTGTCACGATGACCACAAGGCACACAATACACTCCTCCAAGTAAACACTGGCGCAGAAAATAAAGACAAAGGAAAATTTGAATTCTCTGATGATGATTTTTCTTTTATCAACGAAGAAACAGCAAGAAAATATTTTTCAGACTCTGAAGAATCAGTCGACAATACTTCTATCGTGGCGAATCTTTGTGAAGATTATGAGATAGAACTCGGTGTCGCATACTTCCCAGACTTTCCAATAGAAGGTAACCGTGACCCAAACGAAGTATTAAAAGAACTCGCATACAAAGGCTTCCCTTTTCGAAACTTAGAACAAACAAAAGACTATGTAGACCGTCTTGAATACGAACTAGCTATCATTAAACAAAAAGGATATCCAACCTACTTCCTCGTTGTGGGAGATTTATTAAAATTTGCCCGTGCAAATGGAATACTTACGAATATCCGAGGATCAGTCGCAGGATCACTCACTACGTATCTATTAGGTATTACAAATGTTGACCCACTAACATACAAACTTCCTTTTGAAAGATTCTTAAACCCTGAACGTCCATCACTTCCTGATATCGATATGGACTATGCGGACAACAGACGTGCAGAGATGATCGAATATGCAAAACAAAAATATGGTAAAGACCGTGTCGCACAAATAGGAACATTTGGAACAATGATGGCAAAGGGTTCCGTACGTGACGTTGCTCGTGCTCTTGGTTATGAATACGCAGTCGGTGACAGAATATCAAGCATGATACCAGTCGGCTCTCAAGGAATGCCTATGACTATCGAGCATGCATTTGAACTCGTCCCAGAACTAAAAGAAGCTTATGAGAAAGAAGCTATCACAAAAGAAATTATAGACTTAGCAAAAAAAATGGAAGGCTGCGTCAGACATGTATCTGTACACGCTGCTGGAATAGTCATCGCTCCAAAACCTCTTTATGAATTTACACCAGTACAATACGACCCAAAAGGTGGAGACGTTATCACTCAGTACGACATGTATCAAATAGAAGACGTCGGACTTCCAAAGTTCGACTTCTTGGGAATTAGAAATTTATCTATTCTTGCTGACGCAGTACGTATAGTTAAACAAACAAAAAATATTGAAGTCGATATTGAAAACGTAGACGTTGAAGACAAAAAAACTTTCGAACTTCTCGCTCGTGGTGAGACTATGGGACTTTTCCAGTTAAACGGAAGTGGTATGACCATGTATCTAAAACAATTACGACCAACTACGATCCACGACATAAATGCTATGGTTGCGCTCTACCGTCCAGGTCCTATACAATTTATTCCACTTTATATCGAACGTAAACACAATCCTAGTCTTGTAAAATACATGGACCCAATGCTCGAACCTATACTCAAACAAACTTATGGAGTGCTCGTATACCAAGATGATCTTTTGCTTATTTCTATTCACATCGCAGGGTACTCTTGGGGAGAAGCTGATAAATTCCGTAAAGCTGTCGGTAAAAAAATCCCAGAAGAAATGGAAAAGCAAAAAGAACATTTCATCACGGGTTGTGTAGAGCACAGTAAATGGCCACTCAAAAAAGCACAAGAACTCTGGAGTCAGATCGAGCCTTTTGCTGCATACGGATTCAACAAAGCTCACTCTGCGAGTTATGGACGTGTCGCTTATCAAACTGCATACATGAAAGCAAACTACCCCGCAGAATACATGTGCGCCGTACTCACAGCTGAATCGGGCGATGTAGAAAAAGTAGCTGAGATAGTACACGAATCAGAAAAAATGGGCATCAAAGTATTGCCTCCGCACATAAACGAAAGTGTGCAAGACTTTACCTATATAGACGACAAGACTATTCGTTTCGGACTTTATACTATAAAAAATTTTGGTGCTGATATCGGTGCCGCTATTATCGAAGAGAGAAATAAAAATGGAAAATTTCTTTCTATTTCTAATTTCTTAGATAGAATCAAACATAAAAACTTAAACAAAAAATCCATGGAAGCCCTGATCAAGTCTGGTAGCATGGATGATTTTGGTGATCGTGGCGTACTTCTGGGGAATCTTGAAGACATGCTAAATTACAATAAAGAAAGTAGTAAACAAAATGCAAATCAGATATCTCTTTTTGGTGGGCTCACAGATGTACAAGCTCCAGAATATAAATTAAAACCTGCGACAAATGCTACAAAAAATGAAAAGCTTATCTGGGAAAAAGAATTACTAGGGCTCTATATATCAGGACATCCACTAGATAGAATAAAAAAGAAATTAGAAAAAAGAGATATCGATATAAAAAAAATCAAAGAAAAAGGTAGTAACGGTGTCGCAGTAACCATAGCGGGAATTATAGAAAGTGTCAGAGAAGTAATAACAAAGAAAAATGAACGTATGGCATTCCTCAAAGTCTCAGACCTAGGAGGAAGTATCGAAGTCGTAGCTTTTCCTAGTGTTTACAAAACTTCAGAACAAATCCTAAAAGCAGAAAAATGCATAGCATTCTCCGGTAAAATATCCGTTCGCAACGAAGAAAAAACCATCATTATGGATGCAGTAAAAGAAGTATAAAAAAGCGTGATTTATCATCATAATAAATCACGCTTTTAGAACTATTTGTTTAGTTTACGACTTATCTTCAAAGAAAAAGTATCTCTGTATAGCAATTTGCAAGTTTTTCTTGTCTAAATATCCAAGATGTCCACAAAATAAATTGAGATAGGTTATATTGGCACACTTCTCGTTTCTAGAAAAGTATTCAAAGAAAATTCGTTTACTGTCGTGATATATCTTGTGAAAACAAGCTAGAATATCAAAATAACCTCGCACCATTTCAACTCTCTCTGTTTTGCAAAAGTTTAGCTCCTTTAAGTATTTTCTAAAATCCTTAGGTAAAAATAATTTAGTTATTGGCGTATAGCCTAGGAGAATTAGCCCTTTAACCTTACTACTAACTGTTGGTACATTTGATATTACTTGTGCCACCACAGCACCAGAACTTGAACCAACTAGAATTACATTCTCCTTGTCTTTGACATGATCCACTGTTGATAAAATCAAACCCTGCAAAGAGTGTACTGAAAAAACATAATGACTGTTAAGGAAAATAATTTCTGAATTGGGATAAAACTTCAAGAAAACATCTGTAATATTATTCTTAACATATTCAATCCTTTGGGGTGATTGGTAAGCCCCACCGATAACTATGAATGTGTATTTATTTGTATCCATAAATAAATTTAATTATAACGTGTCATTGCTTTCTGTGAACCTTCTGTATAAATTATTTCTACTATTTCTACTATTTTTTTAGAAAGTTTTTTGAGAACCTCGAGTTCTTCTTTTTTAAATTCACCAAGCAAAAATTTTGACACCTTATCCTCCCCTTTTGGTTTTTTATTTTTACCTGTTGGAGTAATAGGGCAAATACCGACTCTGATTCTTAAGAACTCCTGAGACTTTACAGATTTGATTATAGACTCTACCCCATTATGCCCCCCGGAAGATCTATTAAAAGAAATTTTTAAAGAACCAATAGGTATATCAATATCATCATAGATTACGATCAATTCACTTAAATCTTTTTTAGATTTTACAAGTGGGGCGACTGCTTTACCCGAATTATTCATAAAAGTATCTGGAGTTAAAAACTTGAGAGACTTTATATTTTTTTCCTCTAACTTTTTTTCTATAAGTCCGACAACAATACGCCCCGCATTATGTCGTGTCTTTTCATATTCTTTTCCTGGATTTCCAAGGCCTACAATTAGTTTCATGTTTTAATGATATCAAAATTTAAGTGCTAATTTTTTTAAAAATGATTAGAACATAGAAATAGACATTATGTCAAGAATATTTTATGATATAGTATCCTAATGGAACCAAATCAACAACAAAACATGCAACAATCAAACGCCCAATCATTTTGGGAATTAGTAAAATTTGCAGTGATAGCTATCGCTATCGTCATACCTATAAGAGTTTTTATAGCCCAACCTTTTGTGGTGTCTGGTTCTTCAATGGTGCCTACTTTTGAAAATGGTCAGTATCTAATAATCAACGAAATTTCATACAGACTAGACAATCCCCAAAGAGGTGATGTTGTTGTTTTTAGATATCCAAATGATACAAAAAAATTCTTTATAAAAAGAGTGATCGCTTTACCAAACGAAACATTAAAAATAGAAGGTAATGTTGTAACAATAATAAATGAAAGCCACCCTGAAGGATTCACCTTAGAAGAACCTTATGTTAAAAACATAGCAAACAACAACATGACTTTTAAATTACAGGAAGGAGAATACTTTGTAATGGGAGATAATAGAAGCGCAAGTTCTGATTCTAGATTTTGGGGCCCTGTCCATCGGGACTTATTTATTGGAAAAACATTTTTAAGATTATTACCAGTTAATAAATTAGACATTACTCCAGGAGATTATAAACAACAAGAAAATTAATTTATGAGTACTACAAAAACACCAAAAAAAGAAAACAAAAACAGAGAAGTAGCTTCCCCAAAAGGAATGCGTGATATAAAAAACGAAGAATATTATAACTTCCAAGGCTTCTTTGAAAAAGCTCAAGAAGTGGCTGTGTACTATGGATTTAAGCCTATCGATACTCCGATACTAGAACATGAAGAAGTTTTTACGGGAGGTATAGGTAAAGGTACTGATATTATAGACAAGGAAATGTATACACTTAAAACAAAAGGTGGAGACAATCTTGCCCTACGCCCAGAACACACTGCCCCTCTAATGCGTGCATACATAGAACACGGAATGCAGGCTATGCCTCAACCAGTCATGTTCTATCAATACGGTCCAGTCTTTAGGCACGACAAACCTCAACGTGGACGATACCGACAATTTTTTCAATTCGATTTAGATGTTTTAGGAAGCGATAAAAGCATCATGGATGCACTTGTTATAAAAGCAGGTATGAGCATATTAGAAGAAGCTGGAGCGGAGAATCTTTCTATTGATATAAACTCTATCGGAGACAAAGAATGTAGAAATGGCTACATAAAAGAACTAACAAATTACTACAAAAAGAACCTTTCTTCTCTACCAGCAATAGACAAAGAAAGACTAAAGACAAATCCACTTCGAATCCTTGATTCAAAAGAAGAAAAAACAAAAGAAATAAATGAAGGAGCGCCAGACTCTGTTAGTTTTCTATGTGCATCTTGCAAAAAACACTTCAAAGAAGTTTTGGAGTATTTAGAAGAAATGGGTATTCAATACAATATCAACAAAAATCTTGTCAGAGGACTTTCTTATTACACTCGAACCGTCTTTGAAATAATTCAAGAAAACGGACAGGAAGATGGCTCAGCTGTATCTATCGCTGGAGGAGGCAGATATGACTACCTTGCAAAACAAGTAGGGGGGAAAAAAGACGTACCAGCAATAGGATTCTCTATTGGAGTAGACCGAATAGTAGCTTCACCTTGGTACAAAAAACTAGCTCCACGTATCATGAAAAAACCAAAGATATATTTTATACAACTCGGCAGTGAAGCAAAACTAAAAAGTCTAAATGTTATAGAAATACTTCGTAAAGCGCATATTCCAATAGCTCAATCTTTATCTAAAGACTCCCTTGGTGCTCAGCTTGCGATAGCTGAAAAGTTAGCTGTACCTTATGCACTTATTTTTGGAGCAAAAGAAGCCATAGACAATACTGTCATAGTAAGAGATATGTCCAACAGATCTCAAAATACAGTAAAATTAAGTAAACTTCTAGAACACTTAAAAGAACTAAAATAGCAAACAAATAAAAATGAAGAAAATTCTTCAAAAAGAAGAGGAAGTTTTACATCAAGTCGCAAAAGAAATTCCTCTAGACGAAATTAAAACTCCAAAAATTCAAAAGATATTAAAAGAAATGTCTGACTCTTTGAAAAGCCAAGATGATGGTGTGGCTATTGCTGCACCTCAGATAGGATATTCTTTACGTATCTTCGTGGTCTCTGGAAAAATATTTGAAGAAGACTTTCTTGAAAACAGAAAAGAAAGAATGGATGGAGAAAAAGAAACAAAAGAAGTAATAAAAGTAAAACAAAAAATAAAAGATTTAGTCTTTATAAATCCAAAAATATCCAAACTATCCAAAGACAAAGAATGGATGCCTGAAGGATGCCTATCTGTACGACCTATTTACGGAAAGACCTATCGTTCAAAAAAAGCTACCGTAGAAGCATACGATGAAACTGGTAAGAAATTTATCCGAGGAGGTAGCAATTTACTTGCTCAAATATTTCAACATGAGACAGACCATTTAGAAGGAATACTCTTTATCGATCACGCAAAAGACTTAAGGGAAGAAGAGATACCAGGCTACGAAAAAGAATAAAATGGATAATAAAAAATTACAATTTGTATTTTTTGGTACAAGTGATGTATCAAAAGAAACTTTAGATATCTTAAAAGATAATGGCTATATGCCTTCTTTTATTGTGACTTCTCCTGATAAACCAGTAGGAAGAAAAATGCTTGTCACTCCTCCCTTAGTAAAAATATGGGCCGAAGAAAACAATATCCCATACATTCAACCAGAAAAATTAAACGAAGAAGTATTAGAAAGACTAAAATCTCTAAACTCTGACTTATTTATAGTCGTAGCTTATGGCAAGATAATGCCCCAAGAGTTAATACAAATACCTAAGCTAGGGTCTATAAATATTCATTATTCGATACTTCCAAGGTGGCGAGGCGCCTCCCCTGTCGAGTCTGCAATACTTGCTGGAGATGATATAACTGGTATAACCATACAGCAGATGGAATACAAAATGGACGCAGGACCAATAATAGCATTAAAAGAAGTAGAAATAGACAAAAATGAAACAGCCCCAGAACTCCGTACAAGGCTCATAAAAATTGGAGGAGATTTATTAGTAAATATACTTCCTGATTTTATAGAAAATAAAATAAAAACTACACCTCAAGATGAAAGTAAAGCAACATATTGCAAGAAGATAAAAAAAGACGATGGTCTCATCGTCTTGGAGACCGAGTCGCCAAGTAACTTATTTAATAAATTCAGAGCTTATGCCAACTGGCCAAGAATATTTTATTTTAAAGACAACAAAAGAGTCATCATTACCGATGCTGTTTTAGAAAACAATACCTTTATAATAAAAAGGGTAATTCCTGAAGGCAAGAAAGAAGTCACATGGGAAGAATTCAACTCAAAATAAAAATCCACATAGGGTTACCCTATGTGGATTTTTATTTATTTCTTTTTACTATAAGTTCCTGTCTGTGGGTTTCTTTTAGATAGACCTTTCATCATCTTCTTGACGCTACGCGCTCCGCGAGTTTTAAGAGTATTCTTTTTTTCTTTATTTTGGTTTATCTCCCTAAAGAGTCCTTCTTTTACAGAATCAATAGCCTCGTACATATCAGCCTTCTCGACAGCTACATAGAATTTTTTTCCATCAATATTCACAGTACAATCAGAATGAAAGATTAAACCAGACTTATGTTTAGTATTTTTTGATAATTCAAAATTAACTTTTACTTCCCCACCATTTTTTTCTAATTTAGTTAATAATTTACCTAAATTAGTTACACGCTTCTCTGCGTAGTCTCTAATAGCTTCTGTTAATTCTATATTTTTTGCTACAAGTTTTATTTGCATACTTAAATTATACTCCCATTTAAAAGCTTTGCAAAATAACCATTTTAATCTTTAAAACTAGTATTTAATGCTATTTGTAAGAGTCTTGAGTATAATATCAAGCTTCATTGTAGCTACCCCTACAACCCTATCAGCACCACCATAATATATAAATAATAGATCTTTTTTTACCTCCATTCCACAAGGAAAAACAACATTATTTACAATACCTATTTTTTCATACTGTTCTTCTGGTTCAAATATTGGCTCACTACCTCGAGCGATAACTATCGCAGGATCTTTAAGATCAAGCAATACTGCGCCTACTCTATAAGTAGAATGACTTTTTGATACACCGTGATACAAGAGCAACCATCCTTTTTTTGTTTTAATAGGAGGACATGCAATACCTACTTTTAGACTATCCCATGTATTCATACGTGGACCCAAAATTCTTAAACATTTCTTTACTGGAGGAGTATTAAATTCTAAAGAACTTAAATAATCGCCACATATCATGCTGTTTATTCTATGCAAGACAAAATATCCATCTTCAAATTTCTCAGGTAAAATACAAGTGTCTTTATCGTCCAAATCTCCAGGAGTTATTAAAAAAGGTTTTGCCCAATTAAAATTACGAGCTAAGAAATCTTTTTCTGTAATAGAAGTGATAGCAACTCGAGGTGGACCATAAGAATCAAAAGCTGTATAGCACATATATATTTTATTTCCGATTTTAGTAACTCGTGGATCTTCGCAGCCAGAATTAGCATTTGGAATTTTCTTAATTTCAAAATCTTCTCTAGGCACATAAATAGGCTTATCGAGCCTTTCGATAATATCGTAACCATTTTTTGTGACAGCCATACCAATAGTAGAAGTATTGTCTTCCGAAAGTGTTCGATATAATATATAAATCTTATCACCTATCGTGACTGATGCTGGATTAAATGTTGCTTTTGATTCAAAAGAGTTTTCTGGTTTTGGTGCAATTATTGGGTTACCTAAGAAACGTTTAAAGCGATACGTATCTGCATATCTATAATGCATACTATATATAAGATCTGTCAGGTTTACTCTTGCCATACAAGAAGTAGTATCAGCAGCCCCATAGTATATTTTCAAAGTATCTTTTTCTATCAATGCACCGCTCGGAAAAATTACATTTGAAATATAACCAGATAATTCATAGTTTTCTTCTGGTACAAGTATAGGTCCACGAGTATGCCCAATTATTTTCTTTGGATCTTTCAAATCAAGTAATACTGCTTCAATACCAAAGATAGGGCTTAGATTATCTGGATTTGGAAAATAATTTTGAATATGAGAATAGATAAGCAACCATCCGTATTTTGTCTTTACAGGGGGAGCACCAACTTCGACATGATCATAAGGGTTTCTACGTGGATCAATAATATGACTATTTATATCTTCACTCCACTTTTCCCAAAAAAGAGGAGACCAAAGTTCTTCAATTTTATCTAGGTATGCAAAAACCATTTTTGCAGGAGGCATGTCTGTATGAGCTGAAAACATCACCACAATTTTCCCATTAATTCTCTCAGGAAAAAGAGTCATCGCTTTTGCATTAAAAGGTGTAACAAAGTGCCTATCATCTATTTTCTTTAAATCTTTTGAGACCGCTACTGCAACCTTTATCCCCTCTGGTCCAAGAGGATACTTGGATAATGCAGTATAAAAAATATAAAATTTACCTTCAAAATAAGTAACCCGTGGGTCTTCACAGCCATATTGTTCCCATTCTTTTTCTGGAACAATCAAAGTATTTGTATCACCAAAATTTTCTCCATCTTTACTCTTGGTAATACCGATCACAGAGACTTGATGCGGTGTACGCATTTGATCTGACGCAGAGATAGCTCTATATAGACCATACACAGTGGTACCTTTTTTTACAGGACATAAATTAAAGGTAGCAAATTCTTCCCAGTAATGATTTTTGTTTGGTGAGACTAATGGATTCTTTTGTGATCTTTTTGCTACATACATAAATTATTTTGTTTTAACTATCTTATCGTTTTGTAATTTTATTATTTTGTTTTTCTTTAAATGATCTACAAGTTCAGTGACTGGAATAGAAGCTACACATACGACAGTATCAGCACCACCATAATAAACAAAAAGTCTTCCTTCTTTTATTATAGCTCCACAAGAGTACACGACCCCCCATTTATGACCGTTATTTTCATAATGCTCTTCAGGTTCTAATATAGGATGTGAAGATCTATACAAAATCTTAGTAGGGTCTTTTCCGTCTAGTATAAGCGCCCCCATTTTATATCTATCAGGATTCTTGTGATCCATAGCATGATAAAGAACAAGCCATCCTTCTTTTATCTTCATAGGAGCTGGGCCCACACCTCTAAACCAACTATCCCAACCACGCGTTTTATCTACTGGCCTAGTATTGTTACTTTTTATAAATTTTGTACCGTCAAAATGGTCTAGATTATCAAAATAATCAATCAATATATTTGGATAAAAACTATGCATGATAGCAAACTTACCATTAATTTTTTCCGGAAAAATAACCCAATTTTTATTTATTTCCCCGGGTGGTGATATTAGAACTGGATTTTCCCATTTATCCCAATGATGTTTTTTAAAATCTTCAAGCGATATAGAAGTAAGAGCGATACGTACAGAACTCCATCCATCAAAGGCAGTGTAAAGCATATACAACCTATCACCTACAAGCGTTATGCGTGGATCCTCACAACCTCCCGACCAACCGCCGCCAGAACCATAATCCACTTTCGGACCGATAGGTTCTGTTTTAGAAAACCTCCTATATATATGATATGGTGGACGTTCTTCTATTTTATATCCATTAAAACTAGAAGCATAACCTAATACTGAAATATCATCCCAGCCCACAGCACGATAAATAAGATGGATCTTGCCATTAGAAGAAAAAGCTGTCGGATTAAATGTAGCCTTAGACTCCCAAGAGTAAAGTCTAGGTTCGATTATTGGATTTGCATAAGCTCTGCTTAATTTTATCCCCTCTTTTGGTAAGACAGTCTCATTTTTATCTTTCTTTAAAACTTTCTTAGTTATTTTCTTCTTTAGAGAAGGACTACTTTTTTTAGTTATTTTCTTTACTCCACCTTTTAGAGTATCTACAATTTTTTTTGCTAAGCTTTTTAGCTTACCTGTTTTTTTTACTCTGGGTTTTATTTCATTTTTAATTTTATCTTTTTGCTTTATCACTTTTTTGTTTGTATTTTTATTTTTTGATGTAAAAATAACTTTAGGTTTTTTAGTAGTCTTTATACTAACCTTCCGTTTACCTGAAGGCTTTTTGATAATTTTTTTCTTTACTTTTGAGTCTTGTTTTTTTGTCATTTTTGACTAAAATCAAAGCGACCTATATAACAATATATATAGTTAAATACATTATACTACTAAGTTTCTTAAATACAAGACCTATTTTTTGAGCTTTTCTACAATTTTTTTTACGTCTTCACTTCTACCTTTTGGCACTATAACGATAGCTTCTTCTGTCGTAATAACGATAAAGTTATCTAGTCCTATTGTTGCTATTACCCTAGTATGGTCATGAGACAATACTGTTGTATTGTGAGTATCTACATGAATAGCTGTACCTTCTGTATAATTTCCATTCAGATCTTTCAATTGATGACTAACCATACCAACTACGACATCCCAACTCCCAACATCAGACCAGCCAATATCTACTGGTAACACTAATAAATCTTTAGTTTTCTCCATGATCAAGTTATCAATAGCAATTTCTTTAAAGGAAGAAAACTCTTTATCTAAAATGGTTGTGAAATTCTTAGTATTTTGATTCTTCACAATTTTTAAAACACCCTTATGTATCTCTGGGCCAAATTTCTTTAATTCACTTAAAAAGTGCTTTCCTTGCCATACAAAATACCCAGCGTTCCAAAAGAAGTTTCCTGATGCTAAATATTTTTTTGCAATTTCTAAATTTGGTTTCTCTACGAAACGTTTTGCTTTATAAATACCATACTCATCTTCAACTCCAAATTTCTTACTTTTTTCAATATAACCAAAACCTGTATGAGGAGACGTAGGAGTTATTCCTATGCATAAAATGTATTCTGGATTTTTTTGAACAGCATGAATTCCAGCAATAATACTTTTACGAAATTCTTCATTCTTAACAACCAAGTGGTCAGAATGCAAAGATACAATGATAGCTTTTGGATCTTTTTTACAAATCATAGCCGTAGCTAAAGCTATCGCTGGACCAGTATTTTTCTTTACGGGTTCGGTAATATAATTTTCTTTTGGTATTTTTGGTAAATATTTCTTTATTAAATGTACATACTTGTGATTTGAAGATATGTAGATATGACTAGGATGAGCTATCTGAATAGCTCTGTCATAAGTCTGTTCAATCAAGGTCTTTTCACCTACAATTTTCTGAAATTGTTTTGGTAAGTCCTCTGTGGACCGTGGATAAAGCCTTGTACCTGCTCCACCAGCCATAATCAAAATATAATTGTGTTCTTTTTGTTTTAACATCATTTTTATACGAACACGCATATTATACTGCATATTATAAAGTTTGCCACAAAAAACTTTCTCTATTTTTATAAATACGCTATAATTTAAAACATGAATAAAATGTGGCAGTTGTCAAAAGGGCTTTTTTTCTTTATTTACTTATTAGGTATATTTTACCTAATATACAATAATGACTCCTTGTCTCTAATTTATGGTTTACCTTTGTCTGTTATTCCTATCATCTGTTTTACAAGTATATCCTACATAGGTATTAAATTTATATTTTTGAATCTAAAAGTTAAAAACTTAGAATACGAATTCACCTCTATCGTAAATCATACTTTTCGCACACCTCTGACCCGTATAATGTGGCTTTTAAAAGAACTCGAGAGAGACATGCCTCAAAGTGAGAAAATGCTTTACCTTCAAAACATCACAAATGCCTCAAATAAAATTTTGGACATAGTCGATCTTGTAGCCGGGATAAAAAATCTAAATAATACTTCAAGTTATTTCTTTGAAGCAATGTCCATCAGAGACGTAGTTGAAAAATCAATAGTAAAATACAGAGAAGAAATAAATAAGAAAAATCTCAAATTTCAAGTATCCACATTTAAAGACATACCTTTGCTTACGTTAGATATAAAGAAAATAACTTTTGTAATAGATGCATTAATAGAAAATGCAATATTCTACACTCCAAAAAACGGAGAAGTAGGGGTAGACTCTATAATGAGAGACAATAAAATAACCCTTTTTGTAGGTGATACTGGAGTAGGACTAACCATGGTAGATAAAATGCGAATCTTTTCTAGATTTTACAGAAACAAAAAAGCAGTACTCATGAACCCAGACGGCATGGGTATAAAACTTTATCTTTCAAGACAAATCATAAGAAGACATGATGGTAGAATGTACGCAAAATCAAAAGGTATAGATAAAGGTACAACTTTCTTTGTAGAATTACCTCTAAAAAAAGCTTAAGCTAAGTCAGCAGTACAAAAGGCACATTTAGTCGCTTCTTTTGGAATTTCACTTATACATTTTGGACATTTCTTTGTAGTAGGATCAAGTGGTGCTTCTTTTTTAGATCGAGCAATCAAAGTATTGAGTGGAGTAATAACAAAGAAATAAATAGCAGCAGCTACTAATACAAAAGAAAAGAAAGCATTCAAAAAGTTACCGTACATAAACTTACTATCATTTATAGTAAAAAATAAACTAGAAAAGTCTGGTACTTTTATCAAAGCACCTAAAAGTGGAGTAAGTATATTTTGAACAAGAGCAGAAACCACAGCACTAAAAGATGCTCCTATTACGACACCGACAGCAAGATCTACCACATTCCCTCTCAATATAAATTGTTTAAATCCTTTTAACATAAAATTAAGTTAAGTTACTGATATATACGCATATTAACACATGAACAAAAAAACAAAACCCCCTATGAAGGGGGTTTTGTTTTTTTATATTATTGAACGTTTACTAAAGCGTTTAAATTTAAATTTCCATTAACAGAATTAAAGAAATATTTAAAATTGCCAACGTTATTAAACTTGAACACATGGGCTCCACCAGCTGGAATTATTCCACTAGTAAATACACCGTTTGGATCCATTATCCTACCAGGTACACCTGTTTTATTTCTCCATATTACAAGAGTACCAGCTGGAATATTTAAAGGATTTTGTAAAACACCATTATTCGTAATAATTACGAAAGCAAATTGTGGTGCTGGATTTGGTACAGGAACAGGATTTGGTTGAGGTGCTGGTTGAGGGAAAGGTTGCGGAATTGGTAAAGCTTGTGGTCCAGGATTTATAAAAGGATTGTTTGGATTAAAGTTTGGATTTACGAAAGGACCATTTGGCACAGGCGCAATAGGATTTGGGGCAACAAATGGAACGTTTGGTACAAAAGGAACATTATTATTTGGAATAAATGGAACATTTGGATTTGGAAATGGTTGCGGTAATGGATTTGGAGCAAAAAATGGACCATTTGGATTTACAAAAGGGATATTATTACCACCGAAAAATCCTCCGTTATTAAAAAACACAGGACCATTCCAAGCACTAGCCGAAGCAGCGCCTAAAAAAACAAAGACAGCAAAAGATGTTATAAGCAAAGATTTTTTCATTATTTTATCTGATTAAATTAACAATACCCTAATTATACACTAAAAAGTAAAAAAGTAAAGGGTAGCTAGGATTGTCCTTAGCTACCTTAGTAGACGTGTCTCCAAACGAAATTCTTACAAAAATTTACTTATTCAAGAAATATAGGTATACTAGCTCCATACATTTATGCTTTCCTTTCCTGTAAAACTATATTTAAAAATACGCTATGAGGCAATGATTGGGAAGCTAGAAAACCCTGAAAACACTCAACGGGGTCAGCTCTTATATATACTTCAAGAAATAGCTTCTACTTCTTTTGGTAAAGATCACAAGCTATCTCCTTATGATACTTACGAAGAATTTAATAAAAAAGTCCCTGTGCGAACTTATGAAGAGATAGCTCCTTACATAGAAAGAATGCTCAAAGGTGAATCAAACGTTCTTTGGCATGGATTAATTCATTTATTTTCTAAATCCTCTGGCACCACAAATGCTGCAAGTAAATACTTACCTGTAAGTACCGAATCGTACACAACTTGTCACCATGGTGGGATAGAAGACATGTTAGCTCTATATGTAAATGCTTATCCAGACACGGAAATATTTGATGGAAAGTCCATAGGTATCACAGGTACAGTAGAAACAAAAAATGGTATCACTATTGGTGATATCTCAGGAATTATTTGTCACGAATCACCTTGGTGGTCCGAATTTTTGCGTGTGCCAAATAAAGAAACAGCCCTATTGCCTGACTGGAACGAGAAGTCCTCAATCATTGCAGATACATGTAGTGATGAAGATGTGAGAGTCATAGCAGGTGTACCTACATGGATTTCAGTTATTCTAGATAAAGTAAAGAAAAATAAAAAAGAAAAAGATTTTTGGCCAAACCTAGAACTCATTGCACACGGAGGAGTTTCTTTTGAGCCTTACAAAAATTTATTTAAATTTTATTTTGGAGATAAAAAAATACATTATTGGCAAAATTATAACGCCTCTGAAGGTTTTTTTGCAACTCAAGACAAACCCGATAGTGAAGATATGGTATTGCTCATTGCCAATGGTGTATTTTATGAATTCGTCCCTCTGTCTGATTTTCATAATCAAGATTATACAAAGATAGTCCCTCTTTCTAAAGTAGCAATAGGTAAAGAATATGCACTTATTATCACAACAAACAGTGGGCTTATTCGTTATAGTATAGGAGACACAGTAAAATTCACTTCCCTTTCCCCTTACCGTATTGTCATTACTGGAAGAACAAAATTTTTTCTAAATGCTTTTGGTGAAGAAATAGTAGTAGAAAATACCACCAAAGCTCTAGCTTATGCCCAAAAAGAAACAGGTAGCGTAGTTAGGCACTATACCGTGGCTCCTATTTTTATGAACAAAGATTCTTCTGGATACCATTCTTGGTATATTGAATTTGAAGAAGAACCTCAGTCATTAGAAACATTTGTAAAAAACTTAGACGAAGAATTAAAAAATATCAATTCTGATTATAGAGCTAAAAGATCTGGTGGAACAATACTTAGTGAACCAAAAATAACCATTATCCCTACTGGTACATTTGAAAAATGGTTAAAATATAAAAATAAATTTAGTCCTCAAAGTAAAGTACCTCCCCTCTCAAAAGACACTTCTATTTGTGACGAATTAGATAAGTTTATTCAAACAAATTAAACTTATTTTGTTTGTTCTGAAATTTCTTTATATATAACTATCAAAATAAATAGCGTGACAAGTGTACCCTCCTGGATTTTTTACTAAATAATCCTGATGATAATCCTCTGCTTTATAAAATACACCAAGTGGTTCAAGAGTTGTCACAAATGGGTCTTTCCATCTTTTTGAGTCATTTACTATTTTTATAAAATCCTCTGCTTCTTTCTGTTCTTCTCCACTACCATAAAATATTGCTGAACGATACGAATCCCCTATATCGTTACCTTGTCTGTTTAAAGTCGTTGGGTTGTGAATTTGAAAAAAGAAATTTAAAAGTTGTCTATATGAAGTCAAAGCATCATCATATTCTATTTCAACAGCCTCTGCATGACCTTTGTGGTTTTCATAAGTAGGATTTTCTACTACACCTCCAGTATAACCAACCTCAGTATTTATAACTCCAGGTTGTTTACGAATAAGGTCTTCCAAACCCCAAAAACAACCTCCTGCAAATACTGCTTTTTTTATCATAACTAGATTATAGTATATAATTAAAACTATGGAAAACACACAAAAAGAAACATTAGAAACAGACGTAAGCTCCCAAAATATTTTTAATTTTATAAAAAAAAATTACCCAAAATGGACTATTTTTATTATTATAATAAACTTATTTTTTTTATACATTATAATTTCATCTAAATTCATACCTTTCCTTATATTCTTTTTTATCATTGATATGATTTTTCTTGGGATTTTCTCTGCAGTAAAAAGAAAGGCTTTTTTAAAACAATTTGCAAAAACAAATGGCTACACATACGAAGCCCGAGCTGATGTACGTCTTGTGCCCTCTTTATATTTACAAATGGGACACAGTCGCGAAATGACAAATATCATAAGTGGTACATACAAAAACTCACCGATCAAACTCTTTGAATTTAAATGTGTCATTGGCTACGGAAAACATCGTAGAACCATCCAATTCACAACCTTTGAAATAACTTACAAAACAGAATTAAAAAGTATCTTTCTAAGATCAAAGAAGAATAAATGGGCTATCACAAATTTATTTGAAGGCATGGGTGACGATATACGTTTTGGTAAAGTTTTGAAACTTGAAGGAAACTTCAATGATTTCTTTACCCTCTATGTTCCAGAAGACTACGAGATGGAGGCACTACAAATATTTACCCCGGAAGTCATGGCAAAACTCATGGACACTGCAAATGGTTTTAGTTTTGAATTTACCGGTAATAAACTTTTCATTTATAGTCCAAATATAATCCACAAGAAAGAAGCTTTGAACAACATATTTACCTTTGCAAAAACACTCATTGAAGACCTCGCGCCTAGATTAGAAAGAATAAAATAAATAAAAAATTCCCTGAGTTCAGGGAATTTTTTATTTAACTATTTCTTTTTGTGTTTTGGACGAGCTGCTTTTTTTGCTAACATTGTTCTTTTTATTTCAAGTCTTTTTTTTGTCTTATGAGCCCTTCGTGAAGGCTTCTTTGGACTCAAGGTTGTACTTCTTTTTGCCATAAATTTTTTAAATATTAAATTAGTAAGATATTTGTATTCTACCTTAAAAGAGATAATTAATCCAGTATAAAAAAGAAAAACCCTCGTCCGAAGATGAGGGGTTTAAAATTGTGAACAGATTTGTTTAAATGCTTTTCAGCATGGCCCACACAAAAAGTGGGATAGCAAGGTGAGCTGCGATGACAATGACGAGAAGACCCGTCATGAATTTTGCAAAACTTCCTGGGTCTGTGCCAAATAAACGCAAATACAAAGCATTTAGTTGAGCATAAGCCCATTTCATTTGTGTCACCAACCACTTTGCTTGAATGGCAGAATTTTTAAAAGTCCTTTCTATAAATCCAATAAGATATCGAAAGAAAGAAAGAAGACCACTAAAAATACCGCCTGAAGAAGGGTGAGAACTCATAATCTTTATTTTTAAAGTTAGTATTTATTTTGAATATTTTATACTCCAAAGAGAAATACAAAATATTCAAAACAAATACAACCCAAAAAGACAAAGAGCTTATACTCTCATAGTATACCATATTTATGGTAAAAAGTCAATAGACTCAAAACAAATAAAAAATCTGTCCCCCATATTATGTAAGGACAGATTTTGTTTTAAAAATGAAAACAGGTTTTACTTGAAATTACTCAATTTTTCCACTGAGGCCATGTGCCGTCGGACATTCGTCCGCCGACACACCGACGCCAACCGGTATAACCTTGGGAGTCAAATTGGTATTGGTAATTTCCGATAGTTTGCCATCCCATAACATGAAAATTTTGTTAGTTAAAGAATTTGCCAATGGTAGGCATTTTGATCAAAAACACATTCTGGAAGCATTCCCCCGTTTTGCTGGATGTTTATGATCACAAACTGCATACTTACATCGAGGAACTTCGCCATCCCCGCAATGGAGATGAACACGTCTTCATCGGCTTTGAGGCCGGAAATTGAGAACTGGTAACCCAGGACTGTGATGCTCCCGGCGAATTCCATTTCCCCCGGATTTTGACTGTTTTGCGAAGTCGCATGTCCTAATACTGCTGATCGGACAGCTTTTTCAGCGGCAAAAAAATGCGCATTCTCTGATGGCTGATAAATAGATTCGAAAATCATACTCCTTGTCCCAATTTTTCTAACAAACATTTGCACCCCAGTTCGTTCTTTGTCGTCGGGCCGAATTTCAGTTGGCAGGTTGATCATTTTTTTGAACAAACCTTCAACATATTCAACCAAAATGCCTCTGTTAACGGAGGAGGTGAAGAAATCTTCTTGTTTCATCTTATGAAATTTTTAGTGTGAAAGAATTTTCTATATCTTAACACGATAAAAAATTCTTGTCAACACAGACAACAAATACAGCCATGTTTTATATAATTTGTTAAAATGTATCTATGAGTAAAAAAGAAATTTTAGATGGCGTAGTACATAAAACACCGAGTGATCTACAAAAAATACTGAGCTCAAGTAAAGAAATAAAATCAATTTGGAATGACATTACTCCCCTTGCCCGTAATGAATGGATATGTTGGATCACCTCTGGCAAAAAAATAGAGACCCGAAGTATCCGTATTCAAAAAGCAATATCAAAACTAAAGGCCGGAATGCGTAGGCCTTGTTGTTGGGCTGGTTGTATTCATCGATAAAAGTATTACAGAAGCTTTAATTTTTTATATTTAATCTTTCACTGAACAAACTCAAAACTAAAATAAAAAGAATCCCTTTGCTAATAAACACAGTTTTGTTAGTATAATATATGGACAATAATACTATAAGAGGTGTGATCTTTTTGATTACAAACAATGAAAATAGATTTCTATTGGAACAAAGAGACGGAAACAGCAAACTCAGCAAATGGTCTTGGGTATTCCCTGGTGGAGCAAAAGATGAAGGAGAAGACACTTTGAAAACTGTCGTCAGAGAAGCGAAAGAAGAATTTGGCATAGACTTAAAACCAAATGAATGCGAAAAAATAGGAACTTCTATTACTCATTCAGGACGAGGTATGAACGAAATATGGTATTGTCCTTTAAAAGAAATACCAAAACCTATTGTAATATCTGAAAGTGCTGGTGCTGGGTGGTTTACCTTAGAAGAAATTAAAAAAATGGATTTGGGTTACAAACAGACAGAGTTAGTCCTGCCTGTCGTAAATGAAAGGTTCTAATACGTACTTGGGTATCAAAAATCATAATTTTATTTATCTCTTTTTATTATGATAATGATATTGACCATATTTGAGACCCCATTTCGGACAGTTCGTACGACAAGTATGACCACCTTTTTTATCAGTCCTTCCAGGATGAGCAAAGGTTATTGCGGGTACCACTAGAGCTAAAATTATTAAACTAAGAATTATTTTTTTCATATAAATTATTTTTTCTTTCCTAGAATTATGTAAATAACTGCTCTATAAATAATAGATTTTAATAAAAAGAACCAAAATATCGGTGCAAGAAATACTAAAGAAATATTTCTTATTAAAGGACCTAAAATTACAATTCTTTTTGCTTCAATATTATCAAAATGTCCTTGCTCTATTCTTTTGTTTAAGAAATCATAGTTAGGTAATAAATAGCAGAATGGTGCAAAAAAATTATCAAGACTGAAACGATTATTAGCTTCACACTTTGTGTCTCTAATAAGGAATTCTTCTTTATATGAATTAGATCTGGCATATCTATCTAAAAAATCTGGTAAAAATCCGTAGTGACCACCACTCCATTTTTGACTAATATTTCCGCATTCGATAGATAGAAAGTCTTCACTATTTTCAGGAATGAACTTGCATGCTTTTGGAAAACCGAACGTTTCATTATACTTTGATTCAAATGAGTAAATGTACCTAGGGTCAGGATTATTCCAATCGCCAATATGTTTAAAAAATAAAATAACACAAACAACAAAAACTGCTATTGTGCTTCCGTATATTAAAACTTTAGCTAAACGGTGCCACCACTTTGATTCGAGCTCGTTTTCTCTAAAAAATTCAAAGATTTTCTTCATAAAGTATTTACTTGGTGACTAAATCATACAACTTTTGATAGAAAAATCAATCTCGTCATTTTTAAAATTAAGGGTGTCAAAATTAAGAGATTAGGGATGTCAGGTACCCTTTTACGAGCAGGGATCTTCCTCTACGAGGACAGTATACCTTTTCAATTCAGCTATGCTGAATAATGAAAAGCTTTTCGCTCCCTACACAGAAGTGAAGCAGTTCACTTCTTCTCCCTCGCAAATAAAAAAAGCGCCAGTCTAGCGCTTTTTTTATTGCTCCCTCTAATGGACGAGTTCAGAACTCTTAATTGGAGAGAAATTAAGAATGATTTAGAATTTAATATGATGTTATCTACATTAAAATAATTAGTTTACTTTAAAAATCTGGATAAGCTAAGAATTGGCAATTTTCAATAATTTGTCCATTCTTTTGTAAATAAGTACTCAATTTTTCATCTCCCTCACTCCAAAACACTATTGATTTATCAAAATTGTAATATCTTGAACCCGATTTTAAAAGTTTTTCATTAAATATTACTCCGTCTTTATATTGAATACTTATATCAACCGTACCATTTTCATAAAATGTTCCATTAAGATAATTTCCACTCTGACATTCAAAAAGAATAAAATTCTCTATTTCTTCAGTTGAATTTGGTTTTTTAATTAGAAGAAAAGTTCCAACAATAAAAATTACTATTATAAATAATGATTTAATTAAATTTTTATATTTTGAGTAAATCATAGATAGGATGGGCTTTATTAAATTCTTTATTGCACTCACTTTCATTTATACGGCTCGCACAAGCAGTTGCTTTTTTAACCTTCATATCTAAATAAAAAAGAGCAATTGCTATGAAAATTAAGATGATTACAAGTATAATAAATTTTTTGTTTGATTTTATCACCTAAGCATTATAACAAAAAAGTTCTAATCCATACAGGAGTATCAAAAAATCACCTTGATTTACAAAGTGATTTTACAGGCTCGCGATGTAGGGATCGAACCTACGACCAATCGCTTAACAGGCGACCGCTCTACCGCTGAG
>JBBTSS010000002.1:0-16160 GCA_038064635.1 Patescibacteria group bacterium | reverse complement strand
ATATCTGTCTTTGGTTGTGGAGGGGACAGGGACCCGTTAAAACGTAGGATCATGGGTAAAATTGGTGCAACAATATCAGATATAGCTATTTTTACTTCGGACAATCCGAGGAATGAACATCCAGATAGAATAATTGAAGAAATGAAAGTAGACCTGTCTATGGATTTGAGTTCTAAGGTTATAAGTATAGAAAATAGACACGATGCTATTATTGAAGCGGTAAAACTCGCTAGAGAAAATGATGTTATATTAGTTGCGGGCAAGGGCCATGAAAACTATCAAGAAATAAAAGGTGTGAGGCATCACTTTAATGATATGGAAGAATTAAAGAAAGCTTTAGTTAAGTAATTTTGGGAATTTTTTTTCTACTAGTTTTGGGACAGAGTCAGTAAGACCAAACAAAGATCCGGAGGATACAAGAACTACCACGTTATCTTTTTTAAGTATTTTAGTTACTATATTTAACGCTTCTTTTTCATTTTTGGCTGTGTAAGTATTGATATTGTTTTTCTTTACTTCTTCTACTATTTCTGAAAAAGATAATTGTTCGTGACCACTTGCACCGTGAGTAGGAGGAGGGAGTAGTATGACACTTTCGCTCGTATTAAATATATCTTTATACCAAGTCTTTGAAGATTTATTTCGCCAACTGAATGTGTGTGGTTCAAATATTGTTATAAGTTTTTTGTCAGGAAAGTGTAGTTTCAATGCGTCAAAAACTGATTTCGCTTTTGTATAAGATGAGCCAAAACCTTCATAGACCAAGACGCTTGATTTTTTTGTCTTTAAGTCCAGTCTACCAGATAATCCTTTAAAATTTTTGATTGCTTTCTTGATCTCTTCTTTTGAAAGTATTTTCTTTTCTAATATTAAAACGACAGCACCTAAAATATTTTCTATATTATGATTACCTAATAAATTAGTTTCCAGTCTTAGTATTTTTGTACTACCTTTGTATACATCAAATGAAGTATTTTTACTATATTTTATATTATCTACATACCAATCTTGATCTGTGTTTTTATTGAGACTATAAAATATGACTTTACATTTTGCTTCTTTGCTGACCTCAAGTACATTTTTGCCACTAGTACATGCCACAAGGAGTCCGTTTTTTGGAATTAAATTTACTAGTTTTTTATATGGTTTTATATAATCTTTTTCAGTAGGAAAGACATTAACATGATCGTGTTCTGCTGAGATAAGAACAACATTTTTTGGTTTCATGTATAGAAATTTTGAAGTATTATCCCAGTTTGAAGAAGGGTACTCGTCACCTTCAAAAATAAAATTTTTATTTTTACCGAGTTTTGCATTACTTTTAAAACCAAGCGGTACCGCTCCTATGAAATATGATGGATCTTTCTTTGCATATTCTAAACACCATGCAATGATAGCTGTTACGGTGGATTTTCCAAAACTTCCAACTATAACTGTATTTTCTGTACTTGTCGCGAGTTCACCTAGTGCTTCTGGTAAGGATTGTACTTTGATTCCTGATTTGAAGGCAAATGCTACTTCTTCATTTTCTTCTGGAGTTAATTTTGCATGTTTACCTATGATTATTAGATCAGCATCTTTTGGGATATTTTCTTTTCTATGAGGAGTTTTAAAATTTATTTTATTTCTTTTTAGGAGTGAAGCCACTGGATCATAAAACCCTTCATCTGATCCAGTCACAACGTATCCTTTTTGTTTCAGCATTATAGCGAGGGCAGACATACCTTTGCCGCAAATACCAATAAGATGAACTTTTTTATTTTTTATAGATTTTTTTTGCATTATTTTAGTAACATATTTTTCATTGGTAATAGCAGTTCACCAAATAAAGTATTTTCGTTTGGAGTAAATTTGGCACCCAGTAATATGTCTATTGGGTATGTATCTATATTAGCAGGGAAGTTTCCAGTAGTTAAATTTTCTGTTGGTATTTTTTCTATTTCAAATTTTTTGAGACATGCTAGATTTGCTAATTTTTTTTGATACATAGGCAAGTATTCTACTTGTCTAAAAGATCCTAGGCATTTGAATTGATTTATAAATGCAAGACCTAAAAACCCTGTTACTAAAGCGGGGCATAACCTCTCTTCTTTTAATGCTTCTATTAATAAATCAGGATTCTCAAGAGATATTTCTTTGTTTTTACTTTTTAATTTACCATCTTCGAGTATAAAACTTTCTATGATTTCGTATTTACCACTCATAATGGGTGTGTAGAATAAAGTTTCTTTTGGAAAAATATTTATGAATTCTTTCTGTGTATTTCGGTCAAAAAATATCTTATAAAGAGGGTGTTCTGTGTTTTTTAAAACCAAGATGAGGTAATTAGTTACTACTTCATTTAAGTCTAGGAATATTAAGTTTTCTTTTTTTAGAATAGACCTTTCGATATTCTGACATGTTTGGAGGGCCCATTTTGTGTACGAATCTCCAATATCTGCTTTGGGTGTTAAATTTTTTAACTCTTTTGGAAGTGTGTCTATCGTTTCAACTAATTTTTTTTCTATTTTACTTCTGTATACTAGGGCGTCTTGCATACTGCTACTAAACAAATTGATGGACCCAGTATTTTGATTGATCCTTCCGGGATGAAAGCTATTAGAGAAAGGTATACCCGAGAACATTGCAACTACATAAAAATCCTCTGACCCTAAACCCAAAGAACCTAACCAGTTGATACATAGCATCCTAGGGTTTTCTGTGGCACCTAAGTGTGGTCCTGTTTGAACTACTCGTTTTGTCTTTAGTGAATTTAATATAGTGGATCTTTTTTCTTCATTTATTGTTAGTCTTTCCAATTCTAGGTTAAAAGCTTGTTCCAATTCTTCTTCCATAGGCATTATAGGTATCCAAGAATTGTTAAGTTCTTGGGAGTAGGAGAGAGCTGTTTTGTTCCAGTTTTGCTTTATTTGTCTTGCTAAATAAGGTTTATTTTGTTTTTCTATTTTAGATATGAGATCTTCTATCTGTATTTGCAGTTCGTTGGGCATTTGTTTATAGTACTTCCATTTCAGGTGATTTGCAAATTATTTAAAACCTGTCTAGATAGATATAATTATTCATATTTTAACTATTTTTGTCAATAGTATTGTCTCAAAATATCCTTAATTGACAAGCTATTTTGGATTTGACAGATAGTAAAAATATGGCATAACTATTGACTTTTATCTGTCTGTGTGATAGTATATAAGTATAACTCTTAGTTATAGCCACTTACTTGTTTAAGTGTTTATATATAAGGGTTTTTTCGTTTCTGGTTTATCTAGGATGAAAATACGGGTACAGATATGGGTTAGCAGAGCATAACTGCTTGATATGAAAAATAAAAATTTAATACGATTCGTGGAATCATTTGTAATTCTACCGATAGTAACAGTAACACTGCCTTTTGGTGCTATGCCCAAAGATCAAGTCAATACTGAGCTACCTCCACCAATCGTATCATTTCAAAAAGAAAATACTGATGTTTTGTCTCTCTTTGCATTTAACAAGGCAGAAGATGACGAAATTCAAAAACTTGAGGAAATAAGGACCGCTAAGGCCGAGGCCATAGATGCTTATTTTAAGTCCAAAAACATGCCACTTGCTGGTTATGGAGAGAAGATGGTAGAAGAAGCTGAAAAGAATGACCTTGATTGGAGACTTTTACCTGCTATTTCTGTGGTTGAGACTACTGGTGGCCGACATATATGTAAGAATCCAAAAGCACCATTTAATCCATTTGGTTGGGGCTCATGTAAATTTGGTTTTAAGAGTTTCGATCATGCTATTGAAATAGTTGCCAAAAATCTAGGAGGTAATAACCCAAAGACCGCCCATTATTATGATGGTAAAACTACTGAAGAGATATTAAGGAAGTATAATCCTCCTTCAATAGTACCCGACTATAATAAAAGAGTTTTAAAAATAATGGCTAATATTGGTAATGAAGATATTGTTAAAGATATAAGCCAAGATTTAGCTTTAAATATATAAATATTAACTAATATAAAAACCCTCTCAAATGAGAGGGTTTTTATATTTCAGTCTTATTGTTCTAAGTGAACTAAAGTCATTTTGTGGTCTTTTGGTTCAAAGAGAGTGATTTGGAAGTTGTAAGTCTTTCCGAGCTCTAATTTAGTTCGAAGCGCTGCTTCAGAGCCAAATGTTGAGTTGTGGACGAGTCCAGCTACTCCTTCTTTGATAGATACAAGTGCACCGTGTTTGTTGTATTTGATGACTACTCCTTTGATAATGTCACCTTTCTTTAATTTGCCTTCAAATTCCTTCCAAGGATTTTCTTTTAGGGCTTTTACGGATAGGGAAACCTTACCTTCTTTGATTTCGATAACTTTAGCCTTTATCTTATCACCAACTTTGAACATTGTTCTAGGGTCTTCTACGAGGCCCCAGTCTAGTTCAGAGATGTGCACTAAGCCTTCGAGTCCGTCTTCTAATTTAAGGAATATACCAAAGTCTACGATACCTGCTATTTCACAATCAAGATCGTCTCCGACAGTGTATTTGCTTAGTATTTCTTTCTTTTCTTCAGGATTGTTGTCTTTTTCAGAGAATATCAATTTACCTTCTTTAGGCAATATTGAGATAATCATCACAGAGATTTTCTGTCCGATTAATTTCTTTAATTCCTTAAGAATCTTATCTTTATCAGAATCTAAGACACGAGGGTAGTGATCAGCTTTAAGCTGTGAAGCTGGTAAAAATCCTTGTATTCCTTGCCATTCTAGGATAAGTCCTCCTTTGTTTGCATCTTTTATTTCAAGTTCAAGGACAGTCTTTGCTTTGATAGCTTTCTCAGCTTCACTCCAAGTAAGGGCTTGTTTTGCTTCTTTTAATGAAAGTTCAACATAACCATTTTCGTTTTCAGCTTCGACTACTTTTGCTTTGATGATGTCACCAAGAGCTATTTTCTTGATGATGTCTTTTGCATTTATAAACTCTCTTCCGTAAATAATACCTGTACCATGTGGTGATAAGTCAACAAAAACTGAAGACTTTAAAACACTGATAACTGGTCCTTCTACGAGAGTATCTATCTCTGGTCTATTGCTACTTCTGTCAGTAATAGACTTTAGTACTACGTTTTCTTGTATTATTTCTTCTTTTTGCATATTAATTAAAAAATCCGCCAATGTATATTGAAGCGGATATAAGGCTTAGGTTCTGTTTAAAGTTTTGAGGCTTTATTCAGGGTTACCCTAAATCCATGCTTGTAATAAAAAACTTACATAGACACAATACTATAAAAACTTCAAAATAGCAACTTTATTTGGTGTATTTTGCTATACCTTTTTATTAATATTTTTGGTATACTATATACAATGATAATTACATATTTCGGAAAACAATTTTTTAAGATTCAGCAAGGGGAGATGGTAATAGCATTCAATCCTGTTAGTAAGTCTTCAAAGACCGGCATATCCGCTCATTTTGGTGCTGATATTGCCTTAGTTACTACAAACAACCCAGACTATAATGGAGTCGATCAATTGACTCATGGAGAACGTGCTCCTTTTGTTGTGTCTGGTCCAGGAGATTATGAAGTGAAAGAAATATTTATAAAAGGTGTACTTTCCGAAGGACCAAATACTCAAAAAACTTATGTGAACAGTATTTATTCTTTAACAGTAGATAATATAAATATTTGTTTCCTTGGAGCTTTATCTAATATTGATATATCTAAAGAGGCTCGTGAAGCTATCGATGGTCCAGATATTTTATTTGTGCCAGTAGGAAGTAATGGTGTTCTTGATGCAAAAGATTCTGCGAAGATGGCTTCTTCTCTTGAACCAAAAATGATTATACCGATGGACTACGACGAAGCTTCTCTAAAAGCATTTTTGAAAGAAATAGGAGATGAAAAAGCAGAAGTTGTAGATAAGCTTACATTAAAACGTAAAGATTTAGATAATAAAGAAGGTGAGGTGGTCGTTTTAAAATATTCATAATTTTTTAATACAATATGGAAAAAATAATTAAAAATATAAGAAATAAACCAGAAGAAGAGAGAAGACATCTTTTGCATTTTTTTACTATAATTTTTGCAATTATAATGTTTATTTTGTGGACGTATACATTAGGAAGTACTTTTTCTGACCCAGAGACTCAAGAAAAAATAAAAGAAGATTTACAACCTTTTAATCAATTGAAAGAAAATTTAGTAAATAATGATGAGAGTGTTTCTGAGTTTTCAGCGAATACTGATACACAATAATTTTTATGGCCAAAAAATCAGAAGAACCAATTAAGGAAAAAATTAATGATGAAATATTGCCGGTAGATATAATTACCGAAATGAAAGAATCCTACTTGGCTTATGCCATGTCGGTTATTACTTCACGTGCTTTGCCAGATGTTCGAGATGGGTTAAAGCCTGTTCATCGAAGAATTCTATTTACTATGCATGAGATGGGCCTGACCGCCTCTGCTCGTTTTCGAAAGTCTGCTGCAGTAGTCGGAGATGTCCTCGGAAAGTACCATCCTCATGGTGATACTGCTGTTTATGATTCTATGGTAGGTATGGCTCAAGAATTTTCTTACAGATATCCTTTTGTTTTGGGTCAAGGAAACTTTGGTTCTATTGATGGAGATAATGCTGCAGCGATGCGTTATACAGAAGCAAAGATGTCAAAAGTCTCGGGGGAGCTTCTTCGTGACTTAGAAAAAGATACTGTGGATTTTCGGCCAAACTATGACCAGACTCGCAAAGAACCTATTGTGTTACCTGCTTCTGTTCCAGCACTTTTGTTGAACGGAACTCTTGGTATTGCTGTTGGTATGGCGACAAATATTCCGTCTCATAATTTAGCAGAAGTTCTAGATGCTACGGATCACCTTATAGAGAATCCTGAAGCAACTACGGAAGATTTGATGCAATTTGTAAAAGGACCAGACTTTCCAACTGGCGGTATAGCTTATGGATACAAAGATATGCTTCATGCTTATTCAGGGGGACGCGGAGGAGTTGTTTGTCGTGGAGAAGCTGAAATAGTAGAAACCAAAGGAGGAATGTTTCAGATAATAATTACTTCTATTCCTTTTCGAGTAAATAAAGCAAACCTTATCATGGCTATCGCTGAACTTGTTCAAGAGAAAAAACTCGAAGGCATAAAAGGTCTTCGTGATGAATCTACTAGAGATATTCGTGTAGTGATAGATTTAAAAAGTGGAACTGTTCCAGAAAAAGTTTTAAATTATATTTACAAAAACACACAACTAGAATCAAATTTTAATTTCAATATGGTTGCTCTTGTAGATGGTGTACCTCAGACACTTTCTTTGAAATCCATTTTAGAGCAATTTATCCTACATAGAAGGGAAGTTGTAAAGAGACGTAGTTTGTATGATTTGAAAAAAGCTGAAGAAAGAGAGCATATATTACTTGGACTCAAAAAAGCATTAGATAAGATAGACAGAGTTATTACCATTATTCGTGGTTCAAAAACAGCGCAAATAGCAAAAGTAAATTTGATAAAAGAATTTAAATTCTCTGACTTACAAGTAAATGCAATTTTAGAAATGCGTCTTGCAAAACTTGCCGGTCTTGAGAGACAAGCTGTCCTTGATGAACTTGCTGAAAAACAAAAATTTATAGAAGAGATGAAAGAACTTTTAGCTAATCCAAAGAAAATGCTAAAACTTATTTCTTCTGAATTAAAAGAAATTAAAGAAAAGTATTCTGACGAAAGAAGAACAAAAATAGTAAAAGGTGGAGTAAAAGAAATAAACGACGAAGACTTGATTCCTGATAAGGAAACAGTGCTTGTCTTTACTGCTGGAGGTTACGTAAAACGTACCGATCCATCTGAATATCGATCACAAAAAAGAGGAGGAGTAGGAGTGGTAGACCTTGAAACGAAAGAAGAAGATTTTGTGACCCAACTTGTCTCAAGTTCAACTCATAGTGACTTACTTTTCTTTACTAACTTAGGTAAAGCATACAGTATCAAGATGTACGATATACCAGAAGGACGTCGTGCTACAAAAGGAAAGTCTATCATGAACTTTATTTCACTTTCTGCAGAAGAAAAAGTTACTTCTATTTTACCTTTACCAAAAGCACAAAAGAATGCTCCTGTATTTCTAATGCTTGTAACAAAAGAAGGCACAGCAAAGAAAATGTCTGGTGAATCATTCAAAGACGTTCGCCGAAGTGGCATTATCGCTATAAGACTTGATAAAGGAGACCAACTTATCTCTGCGCTCCTTACTGAGAAGGGAGATGACGTTATGATAGCTACTACTCTTGGTCAGTCTATTCGATTTAAAGAAAGTGATATTCGTGAGATGGGACGTACTGCAGGAGGAGTACGTGCCATGAAACTCGGAAAAGGAGATGAAGTCATAGGAGTGGACGTTATAAAGAAAGACCATAAAGATGGATTTTTCTTATCAATGAGTTCTAATGGTCTTGGAAAGAAAACAGCACTTAAAGAATACAAAGTTCAGAAACGTGGAGGTTCTGGCATAAAGACTGCAAAAGTAACTCCAAAAACTGGTAAATTAATTGTTTCAAGAGTGCTCTCTGGGGATGAAGAAGAACTTATTGCAATGTCTAAAAAAGGACAAGTCATACGTACTGCACTTAAAGACATTCCTTCTCTAGGAAGACAAACTCAAGGAGTAACTATCATGCGACTTCGAGCTGGGGACGGTATTGCTTCTATTACGTGTGCCTAAAAATTCTTATGTTATAAAGACTTTATTTAACATCAAGTAATATAAAAAATAACTGTAATTAATGCGTAGAATTTGTTTTCATACTATAATATAAAGTATGTTTGCTGACCCGGAAAAAAATTTGAAACTATTTGATCTACGCGAAGATATGATCGTGGCTGATCTTGGTGCCGGAACTGGTTTTTACTCTATGCTCTTGTCTGAGATGCTTCCACGTGGAAAAGTTTACGCTGTCGAAATCCAGCGTGATTTTTTGATGACTATTATTGATAAAATTGCTGAAAAAAAATGTACAAATATAGAGTGTCTTTGGGGTGATATAGAAAAACATAAAGGCACAAAATTAGCTGATGGAATTTTAGATGCAGTAGTCGCATCGAATGTTCTTTTTCTTGTTGAAAATAAAGAGAATTTCATAAAAGAAATAAAGAGAGTTTTGAAACCAAAAGGTAGAGTTTTACTTATTGATTGGTCTGCCGACTCATCTTTATTGCATAAAGAACACAGTGGGGGAATTCCAAAACACAAGGCTTTAGAGATGTTTAAAGAACATGGGTTTAACTTAGAAAAAGAAATTGATACAGGAATACATCATTACGGAATGATTCTTACTAAAAAATAATGTATTATTTATAATAATGAAAAATTTTCAAGTCATAGTAGTTGCCATATTTATAGGATTCGCTATTTTTGGTATTTTGGTTTTTTCTGGCGCTATAAAGATAGGTGATCAGACAGATGTAGCAGGATCACAGGGTGTTGTTGTACTTTGGGGTACAGTTAAACCAGAACTCATGACTCCTCTTATTCAAGAATTCAATGCTGAAAATAAAACTTTTGTATTGCAGTATGTACAAAAATTTGTAGATACTTTTAACGATGATCTTCTTGAGGCATTAGCCTCAGGAAAAGGTCCTGACATCTTTTTAATACCAGATAATTTGGCATATCATTATTCGAATAAAATTTATACTATTCCTTACACTAGTTATCCTGTCGCTACGTTTAAAAATACTTTTGCTGGAGCAGGGGAGGTTTTTATGACATCTAAAGGAATTCTAGCTTTTCCGATAGCAATAGACCCTTTGATGATGTACTACAATAGAAGTATTTTAGATGCTAATAATATAGTGTACCCTCCTGCATTTTGGGATGAATTTATAAATTTAATTCCTTTAATGACCAAGAAAGATGATTCTAAACAAATCAGTAAAAGTGCTGTGGCTTTAGGTCAGTTTTCAAATGTTGCAAATGCAAAAGATATTTTAGCTGCTTTGTTTATGCAAACAGGTAATCCTATTGTAAAAGAAGGAAGTGATTCAAATTGGAATGGAGCTTTGGTTGTATCTTCTAACGCAGTAAATAGAAATTCTGGGTTAGGTTCTGTTTTGTCTTTTTTTACGAGTTTTGCTGACCCATTAAAAGAGTCTTATTCCTGGAATAGATCATTGCCTTATTCAAGGGATTATTTTAGTGCAGAAAATTTAGCATTTTATTTTGGTTTTTCTAGTGAACTTCGTACCCTTATAAATAAAAACCCAAATCAAAACTTTCAAGTAGCTTCTATCCCACAGATAAAAAACGCTAATTTTAAACTGACCTCTTCTCATGTTACAGGTATTGCTATATCTTCTTCTTCAAAGAATTTTAATACTGCCGTTACTGCTGCGAGTCTTTTGGCTACTAGTAATTTTGCAGGTAAATATGCGGCTATTTTAGGCATACCTCCTGCACGAAGGGATTTATTGAGTGTAAAATTAAATGACGCTTATTCTCCTGCTTTCTATGCTTCTGCTTTGTATGCCAAGAGTTGGATTGATCCAGAAAAAGAGGGTACAGACTTAATTTTTAAAAATATGATTGATAGTGTTCTTTCAAATACTTTAACTGCTGATTCTGCTGTAACCGATGCAAATGATAAATTAAATCTTTTATTATTAAAATAATGATTATTAAAAATTTTTCCACAAATTACATGAAAAATATTAAATTTTTAGCTGTTTTTTCTTTTATTCTTTTAGTAACTTTTGTTCCATTTTTGTCAGAAGCTCAAGGGGGTATCGTAACGTGTTTTAGTAATTGTGGATACAATGAATTTATAAAATTGATAAATAAGATAGTAAATATTATTCTTTTTCAAATAGCTGTACCTATTGCAGCTATTATGTTTACTTACGCTGGGTTTAAGCTTATTTTTTCAGGAGGAGATCATCATGCCATGGAACAAGCAAAACATTTGTTTGTAAGCGTCGTAAAAGGTCTTGTTTTAGCTGCGGCAGCTTGGCTTATCATTCATACTATATTATCCACATTAGGCTACGATGGTTCTTGGGTTGGGTTTTAATGTGTTATAATATTAGTAATCAAATTTATGAAGAAAAAATTTTTTAGTCTTATATTACTCGTAACTTTTGTTTTGTCTATTCCAGCTGTTTTATTTGCTCAAGGTGGAGGAAGTACTGCTGGAGACCCTGAGAAAATTGTAAATCCTCTTGGTCCAAACGGTGCTGATAATTTAAATGATTTTATTAAAAAGATTTTAGAGGGTATTATTAAAATAGGTATACCGATTATTGCTTTGGCTATTGTGTATTGTGGTTTTCTTTTTATACAAGCAAGAGGAAATTCAAAAGAACTTGAGACAGCGAAACAAGCTTTGATATACACCATCATTGGTGCAGCCATATTGTTAGGTGCTTGGGCTTTGTCACAACTTATATCAGATACAGTTTTATCATTATAATTAATTAAATATTATGAAAAAAATAAATTCGTTTAAATTTGCTTCGTTGTTTGCTTATATCAGTGTATTCGTACCGTTTGTAGCTTTCGCTCAAGCAACTGGGGGTAGTACTGCTTTTTGTGATTTAGCCGCAAAACCAAAGCTTCAAGACCTGCTTGGTTATGTAACTTGTATTATTTATAAGTCAGTTATACCTTTGTTTTTTGCTATTGGACTTGCTGCTTTTGTATATGGTGTTGTGCAATATGTCATAAATGATGGAGAAGAAGCTAAAAAGGCAAAAGGACGACAGTTTATGATTTGGGGGCTTATTGGTCTTACTGTCATGTTTTCTATCTGGGGACTTGTAAGTATACTAAGTAGTACTTTTAATCTCGGAGCTCCTTCTATTCCACAGCTTCCAGAATAAGGGCTTTTATATATTTTTCTAGGTGTTATAATATATATAGCCTATTTTGTTTTATTAAGGCAAATTATTATTAGTATTGTTAGGTCGAGTTGGTTATTATTATTTACTCCGTTTATTCGGAGACGCCTGAATAAAATCAGGAATAAAAAATTTATTATGAAAAAGAAATTGTTAGCAAAGTTAGGAGTAGCTGCAGGAGGTATGTCACTTTTGCCATTTGTTGCTTTAGCTCAAGCTACTGCATGTCCTACATCAGGAGATATTGGTTTTGTTTTATGTAAGATTGCGAATATTATCAACATCATAATGCCTATGCTTATCGCAGTAGGTGTTGTTTACTTTATCTGGGGTGTTGTTCAATTCGTTCTTGCAAACGATGAAGAAGCTAAGACAAGAGGACGAAGTCTTATGATCAATGGTATCATTGGTCTTTTGGTTATCGTTTCTATCTGGGGACTTGTAAGTATCTTGAAAAAGACTTTCAACCTTGATACTTCAATCGGTGGAACTGTTCAGGTTCCATGTATTCCTTCTCCTGGAGCACCTTGTTAATTATGGATTTATTTTATGTAAATGTTGCATACGCTGATGTTGACACTTTTATAAGAAGTGTTAATGGAAAGATTATAAACCCTATAATCAGTTTATTGTTTGGTTTGGCTGTTGTGTATTTCCTTTATGGTTTGGTCATGTTTATCATGAATTCAAATAGTGAAGAAGAAAAGACAACAGGTAAAAGACATATGATTTGGGGGATTATTGGATTTACTATTATGATTGGTGTTTGGGGTATCTTACAGATAGTCCTAGATACTTTAAACATAAAAGATATAGATCCAAAGGGTGGAAGTGTGCAGTTGAATAATTACAGTCCTACTTACACTCCTGTTGGAGGTAGTACGAGTGGAACAGCTGCGCAAGGTCAAGTTGATCCTTTTACTGGTAATCAAGTGCAGTAATACATTTATAAAATATATTGAAATAAAAAAGAACTCAGACGAAAGTCTGGGTTCTTTTGTTTATATTTAATATTAGAAATAAAAAAGGGCTATTTTTCTTTTCAGAAAAATAGCCCAATATTGTTTACGTTGGCGAGACGCACTATTCATGCCATTATCATTACTTCACAAAGAATTTAAACAAGATCTCTTCATTTTTATTCAGAGACCTAACTGTGACATGGGTAGCAGGAATATCCTCTGTCCATATCGGTGTTCCTTTTTCGTATTTAAAGACAATTTGTCCGTTGTCTCGAATTACTTGAAAGGGTTTATAGTCATTGCTATTCGTGTCACGTGCGGTTTGGAAGTATATCTCCTTACCGGCTGGGATAGTGAAACTCACTGGCGTACAACTGCTTACTTCAAGAGTGTATCCAGGTAGAGGATCAAAAATTCCAGACTTATCACAAGGTTTCGGAACTTCTTTTCTGAACATGCCAATGGCCCAGTCTAAGTGACCAGTTCTGACAAATGCAGAGGTTAGAAGTAAGCACATCCAAATCCATCCAATATGGCGGAAGTATGGACGAATTAAGAGCCAACAACATGCAAGACAAATAAGCCAGTCTATACCAAACCCAAAAGATGGGAAGGTAAAACCGATCAGAGTATCCCAAGCGCGAGGGAACAGTGCAGGAACGATGCAAAGAAAGAATAAGTAAATGAATACAATATTCAGTATTGGCACCATTACCACGTTTGTTCCAGTCAGTAGCCCCCCAAAAAAACTTTTCGGAGTTGTCGATGCAGATGTACCTCCGGAAGTTGTTGTAGAACTTTTTCCAGAACTCATCAAAGCACTTATGGCCAAAAACGGCCATGCAAAAATTTTCAGAAATTTTATCATGACGTTTTTTGTTTAATCGCCGACTTCAGTCATTGTGCCATGGTGAGTTTCACCGTACACACGCAGTTGACTTTGTTTGACTTGTTCTAAGTTGGCAAAAGCAGGAATATTATCTGCTCCAATTGATTTACCAATAGCTTCAAAATAATCAGCCATTCCTTCACCTCGTAGTTTCATTGCAAGTTTTGCTTTTGTTTCTGCCTCAACTAACGCATCACCTCTAAGGGTAGCAAGTTGAAGATCTTTCATTGCTTTGATAATCTCTTCGTCACCAGCTTCTCCGGCTGATAGGTCATAGTATTTTACTTCCAAAAGAGCGGCGCTCAAATGGAAATGTCCTTCGATAACTCTGTTTGTTGCTGCCAATATTTTTGTTACGAAATCAGATTCAGGGTCAGCCTTATCAAAATTGTCTCTGAATTCTTCGTAATTTCTTCCTTTCATGTAGTCTTGAACAGCGCCTTGCAAAGAAACTTCAGCTTGAGCAAGAAGTATGCCATCAGGCTTGATTTTAAAGAGTACTTGTATGATATTAAGTACTTCTAAGGTCAAGTTGAATGCCATGTCTATTTTGACTCCACCTGCCAACTCAATGCGTAATACTTCAACTGCGGTAGTATAGAATCTTTTAAAAGAAGTTGTTTTTTCTACTCGTGGAACGAGTATAAATTTCTTCTCACCAGTTTTTACTTGGGAGGCTTCTTTTTCGATATACTCCATCCATGCGACTGAGAACTGGTAGATTTCTTTGATAGGAGTCAACCCATAAGGTATAACACCAAGTTCTTCAAAGATTTCACCAAGACCTTCTGGGTTTTCTTCTTCTATTAACTCACCTTTTTCGTCATAGTAGGCGTCCGTCATGTTTGACAAGACTTCTACCACGTTTCCTTCTTGCACTACAAGTTTTCCTTCTTCAGGAGCGAGTGTAGTGAAGCATATGTTCTTCTTTCCGAGGTTTTTTAGGCCAAGGATGATACCGGCGCAGAGAGCTGCGAAAATGAAGATGCAAAAGATTAACCATCCCCAGCTCAAAACAAAAATTTTGAGTAGAGCAAGGATAACTAAAGCAAAAATTCCAACTGCTAGGTTATTTTTCATGTTGTGTGTATTTTGTGAAATGTTAGTTGTTACTTCAAAGGCCAAAAGGGGATTGGCCACTAAAATAACAACTAAATTTCAACTGTTTTCAAGGGACAAATTACTTATATATAATAGCATAAAACAGCCAAAAAGTCAAGTAAAAAACACCTCTTCTGGAGGTGCTTTTTACTTTTATTTATAAGGTTTTAAGCGTGTTTTAGGGGAGCGTGTTTTTGTTCGTCAGTAACCCAGATTCTTCTCCAGAGAACTATTGCAAGAAGGATCAGTATGAAGAGCATTGCCCATTCTACGAAAGTATCAGGTAGGAAGCTTCCATCTCCGAATACTGCATTTGCTGCTAAGCTGTTGTCTGTTGTACTTTTTGCTACTGTATTGTTTGTATCAGTTGTAGTATTTGTCTTTGCAACAGTCTTTGTAGTTGTAGTTTTCTTTACTGGAGCTTTTGCTACTGTATTACTACTACTTCCTCCAAAACTTGAACTAGAGTATCCAGTAGTAGAACTTGTATTTGTAGTACTTGCGTAGCCTAGTGTTGCATTAGTTGCAGCGGAAGAGCTACCAGTATTTCCAAGAGTTACGAATTTTGCATTTGAGAATCCTCCTCCTGGTAATGGATTGTAAACTATCACCATGTAGTCACCACGTCCTGCTACATCGTTGTCTGTAAGTCTCATGGTAAGGGTAGAAGGGTCAACGTATGTTGTGACACGTTCTGCTCCATTAAACCTTGCTACGGATGTAGGGACGAAGTTTATACCTGAGATAGTCACTACTTTACTTCCTGAGCCTGATACGATACTAGTAGGATTTACAGAGTATATAGCAGGGACTGGGTTTATTGGTAATGGGTCTGGAGCACGTTGGATGGTCTCACTTTGAAAAGCGTAACCGTTCCAAGCAGAAGCATTTGTAGGTGTCATTACAACTCCAAAAGCTAAAACTGCCATTACTCCTAAAGCTTTGAATATGAAATTGTTGTTTGATTTATTCATACCTATATCATAGCATATTCAGAGATAATTGTCAAGCCCCTATTATGCCTATAATATAAATACTCTATGTGTAGATAAGAACAAATAAAAAACCTTATAAAATATAAGGTTTTTTAGGTTTATGTGCCGGGAGGGAGACTCGAACTCCCAAGTCTTGCGACATTAGTTCCTAAGACTAACGCGTATACCAATTCCGCCATCCCGGCTTGTTTTTCTATCCTAACATGCTTATAAATTAGTACAATAGACTATCAAACTATTTATACCAATTCCGCCATCCCGGCAATATTTTAGATATTAAAAAATATACAATACATTTTTTAATGTGCGTCCTGAAGGGATCGAACCTTCGACCTTATCCTTAAGAGGGATCTGCTCTACCAGC
>JBBTSS010000001.1:0-62497 GCA_038064635.1 Patescibacteria group bacterium | reverse complement strand
AAAGACACCCCTTTGACTTTGGAGTTGATCATGTGGTTTACAGCGTTTTTTCCAGAACCTCCGATTCCGATAACGACGATACGTGCAAAGCTTTCTATTTCTGGGTTTAGTTTAGGCATAATGTTGTTTGAAAATTAATTTTTACTTATATAGAGCTTATCATATCAGAAAATAAAAAAAGGGGAATACCTTGACAAATAAGCTTTTTGGGTGGTTATTTTACGGTAAAAGTTGTTTTAGGCTTCCTTTGAGAGTGTTTTTAAAATCTTTAAAAAAGTTCGAAAAAGTACCTTCGTAATAATTGTTATTATTTTTTCCTACGAGGATGAGTCCGAGCGCTACGAACCAAAATGGGTCACGAAGTTTTGTTTTTGTTGTACCAAAAAAATCAGTGTCTCCGATACGTGAAGGAAGTTTTAAATATGTTTTTGAAAGTTCTTCAAGTCCGAAAGTTTTTGCTCCACCTCCGATGAAAGCTACTCCAGCTGGAAGAAGTTCAGACCTTTTTATCTTTTTCAAATGATTTTCAATAAGTTCAAAGATGTCAGTCAAACGTGCACCGACTATTTCGTCAATTTTTTTCTTTGGAAAGGCTTGAGTGTTGTTTCCTATTTTTAGGCTTTCAGCTTGTTCGAGAGTGGTCTTAAATCCGAGAGCCAGGTCATTTGTTATATCAGATCCTCCAATAGAAAAGCTGTGTAATGCGATAGGTACTTCATTTTCAAAGATGACTAGAGACATGGTTTCAGAGCCTATATTTACTAGTCCACCACCTACCATCTTTTGTTTTTTAGATAAGGCTATTTGGGCTCCGGCGATAGGGGAAGCGACGACGTCTAATATGTCGATACCTGCTTCAGCTACGGCGCTGATCAAGTCTTCAAAATGTTGATTTGAACAAGTCACTAAAAGTGCTTTCACTTCAAGTTTGGTTCCACGCATTCCTTCCACTCGGCCATGAACCTCTTTACCGTCGAGCTTGAAAGAGATGGGAAAAGTATGAAGTAATTTTTTATTACCTAAATGTAAATTATCTTCGCATTCTCCTAAGGCTTTATTTACATCAAGTAAAGTCACTTCATTGTCAGCTTTAGAAATGATAGCAGAGCCAGTGCTTATGTCCCCACGCATTGTGATGCTACTTATAGAAACAAAAGCTTTTTTTACTTTTATGCCAGATGTTTTTTCTGCCATAGCGACAGCTCCTTTTATAGATTTTACTACGTCCGAAAAAGACACGATATATCCGTGTCTCATACCAGCGGTGGCGTATTCGCCAATACCAATAATATTAGGATTTGTTTGTCCTTTTAGGAATTCGCCCACTACTATTCTCGTCGTGGTTGTTCCCACGTCTATTCCTATAGAAATATTTCTGATCATATTTTTTCTCTGCTTTCTCCATTATAGCCCCATGTTCCATTCCTTTCAAATGAAGCATTCCGTGGATAACTAAAAAGCCTGTAAAATCTCGGTAATTTTTGTTCCAAAGTTTTAGTTGTGTTTTGACCACATTCGGACAAATTAAAATTTCTCCTTCAGTTTTTGATAATGGAAAAGATAAGATGTTAGTGGGATTATTTTTTCCTCTGTATTTAAAATTTATTTCTTTAGATTTTTTTTCTCCTATAAATGCAATAGATAGGGAATATTTTTCTCCTAAGATGTCGTTCTTTAATAGAACAAAAGGCAAGTTGGGTAACTTGCCTTTTGTTTGGTTTAAAATAGATAGACTATTTTCCATACTAGTTAATGATTTATTTGATCTTACCCAACTTTCGTAGTTTCTCCATTTCTTTTCTCTTGCCAAGTCTTTTTAAAGTTCCTTTTTTTACTTTAATCTTTGACTCTTTTCTTTCATTGTAGCGAGAACCTTTAACTTTTTGGATTATATTTGACTCTTGAACTTTACGAGAAAAACGACGCAATATACTCATATTGTTTTCGTTTGGGTTTTTCTTCACTTCTATTACTGTTTTTGCCATGTGGTATATATTATCATAAGTTAGATTTATAGCAAGTCAATATGTCTATTTCTTCACTAGGGAGAATGTATGATATTATTAGCTTATTATTTCTTGCAAAATTAAAAAGTAAAATAAACCATGAAAAAATTTTTTAAAAGCTCACTTAGTAAAGGTTTTACCCTTATGGAATTATTAGTAGTTGGTGCGCTTATTGCTATTTTGGCAGCAATTGTCATTATTTCTTTAAATAATACTAGAATTAAAGCTGCTAATTCCGGTGTTCAACAGAATTTATCTAGTGCTCGTGCTCAAGCAGAGATTTTTTATAATACCAATACAGCTGCTCCAGCTACTTATACTTCTGTCTGTTCATTGGGTCCTGTGGGTGGTGCTGAAACATTGTCGAAGCTCATAATAGCTGCTTCTAAATCAGCAGGTTTGGGTGGTGCGTATAGTATCGATGCTGAAGGACATTTTGGACAAGCTACTTGTAATCAAACTCCAAGTGCATGGGCTGTGGAAGTTCCTCTTCTCGGTGGAGGAGGTAATTTTTGGTGTGCTGATAGTACAGGTGCTTCTCGTATTGTAGCAAGTGTGTCTTTGGGTGATACGGATGAGCATAGTTGTGACTAGGTATTTATTATCAGTGTTTTTTTGACTGATTGATTTTTCACTTAAAAAAGGTTAATATTCATTAAATGGATAAAACAGGAGATTACATAACAGAAGAAAAAAAGATTGCTTTACAAAAGGAATTAGAGGACCTAAGAGGCCCAAAAAGAAGAGAAATAATCGAAATTTTGGAATACGCAAAGTCACTGGGTGACTTGTCAGAAAATGCAGAATATCACAATGCTCGGGAAGAACAAGGTAAACTCGAAGAAAGAATAAAGGTAGTAGAAAAGATTTTGCAGACTGCTACTGTGGTCACAGGTGGAGGTGGGGACACTATCTCTGTTGGTTCTAAAGTTGTAGTTGTAAAAGAAGGTACTGATAAAGAAATAACTTATCATATAGTAGGTTCAGAAGAAGCGAGTATGGCCGAAGGAAAGATTTCAAACAGATCTCCTTTTGGAGGTGCTCTTTTTGGAAAGAAAAAAGGCGATACCGTAAACTTCGAAACGCCAAAAGGCGCAGTTAAATATAAAATTATAAAAGTTTCCTAAATCTTATTTCGCAATTGCGATAAATATTATGTCTTCAATAGATGAAATTAAAGACGCTAGACTTAAAAAGTTAAATCTTTTACAAGAAAAGGGTATCAATCCATTTCCTGCAGAATCAAAAAGAGAGTTATATCTAAAAGAAGTTGTTGAAAGTTTTGAACAACTAGAAAGAACAGAAGAAAAAGAAGGACAAGTAAAATGGATTTCTGGACGTATCATGTCTATCCGAGGCCAGGGTGCAATTGTTTTTATAACTTTAAATGACGGTACAGCTACTTTTCAAGGACTTTTAAAATTAGACGTAATAGGTGAAGAGAAATTAAATTTATTTTCTGAGACAGTAGACATAGGAGACTTTGTGGAAATACAAGGAAGCTTTTTTACGACTAAAAGAGGTGAGAAGACTTGCGAAGCTGTGGACTGGCGGATGCTTACAAAAACACTTCTCCCACTTCCAGAAAAATGGCACGGCATCACTGATGATGATGAAAGATACAGAAAGCGATATTTGGATATTTTAACAAATGAAAAACTAAGAGAAATTTTAGAAAAGAAATCAAAATTCTGGAAAGCAACTCGAGATTTTATGCTCAGTGAGGGATTTTTAGAAGTAGAGACTCCGACACTAGAGGTGACGACAGGAGGAGCAGAAGCAAGACCTTTTAAAACTCATCACAATGATTATGATATGCCTGTATACTTACGTATTTCCGTGGGTGAACTTTGGCAGAAGCGTCTCATGGCAGCAGGTTTTCCTAAGACTTTTGAAATAGGACGAGTGTATAGAAATGAAGGCTCTAGTCCAGACCATTTACAAGAATTCACAAATATGGAATTCTATTGGGCTTATGCGAATTATAAAGACGGCATGGATCTTGTAGAGAAGATGTATAAGTATATAGCACAAGAAGTTTTTGGCACTACAAAGTTCTCTGTGCGCGGACATGAATTTGATTTGAGCGATGCGTGGCCACGGATTGATTATCGAGATACAGTTTTGGAAAAAACAGGCATAGATATTTTGTCTGCAACTCTCGAAGAGATGGAAAAGAAAGCGCAAGAACTCGGAATAAAATACGATGGCGCAAACAAAGAAAGACTCATCGATACACTTTGGAAATATTGCAGAAAAACTATCAGTGGTCCTGCATTTCTTGTGCATCATCCAAAAATAGTATCGCCACTTTCAAAATCTTTACCAACTAACCCTGAGCTTACTGAAAGATTTCAACCACTTATCGCAGGTAGCGAACTTGGAAATGGTTTCTCTGAGCTAAATGACCCAGTAGACCAAAGAGAGAGATTTGAATTACAACAAAGTCTGATAGAGCGTGGAGACGATGAAGCTATGATGCCTGAATGGGAATTCGTAGAGATGCTTGAACACGGTATGCCACCCACTTGTGGCTTTGGTTTCGGTGAGAGACTCTTTGCAGTCCTTGCAGGTGAGTCTATCCGTGAGACGGTATTCTTCCCACTTATGAAACCGAGAAATGAAGATAATTAATTATTAATTTTTAACTAATTTATATTTATGAAATTTATATTAAAATGGTTGATTGTGGCATTGTCTGTTCTTGGTGCAGCGTATTTTGTACCAGGTATATCCGTATCTAGTTTTTATATCGCACTTATCGTCGCACTTGTGTGGGGGCTCGTGAGTTTTTTCTTAAAACCTATTCTTCATATTCTTGCATTGCCGATAACGATACTTACATTAGGGTTATTTTCTCTTGTTATCAATGGACTTCTCTTTTGGTTTGTAGCTTCATTTATCGAAGGTTTCTATGTTTCTGGATTTTTCCCAGCTGTTTTAGGAGCACTCGTAGTGTCTATCCTTACCTGGGTAGGAGATAAGCTTTTCTTGAATGACAAAAAAGATAATTAATAATTAATATAAATAAAATGGTAGAAGAATTTCCAAAAAGAACATCAAACGAAGCATATTTTACAAATCTTTTACAGCAATTAAAAAGCTTAGAAGGGAAAACAGATCCTGCTAGTCTAGAAGCTAGAAATAAAATTTTAAACATTCCAGGAATAGATCCTTATCTAGCAAAAAAAAGAGAAAAATTAGATGACGACTTTAGAGCATCTACTAGACCAAAAAATGAATTGTAAAATTTCTTCTTAACCTTTATTTTAAAAGATAAAAACACCTAATTGTTATCCACAATTAGGTGTTTTTTTATTTGCATAGTGGTGGTTGGTGGGATATAATATTAAGCAAGTGGGAAAAAGTGGGAAAATAGTTTTTGGGTATTAATCATAATTTTTTAAATAAATGTTACTAGGCGAATATATACACACAATTGATGAAAAGAATCGTATGTCGTTGCCTGTAAAGTTTCGAAAGGAACTTGGTAAGAAAATTATAATTACCCCAGGACTCGATCAATGTTTGTTTGTGTTTACAACGAAGGAATGGGAGAAAGTAACAAAGAAATTATCAAACTCTGAAAACGATCTTTCTTTTCTTTCTTCTGATAAAAGAAGTTTTAACAGATTTATGTTTGGACGTGCAGCTGAGGTAGAGATAGATTCTATCGGCAGAATATTGATTCCTCCTTTTCTCAAAGAAAGAATTAATTTAAAGAATTCTGCAGCAGTAGTAGGAGTTGAAGACCGAGTTGAAATATGGAATGAAAAGGCTTGGACTGTATACAAAGAGAAAGTCGAAAAAGAAGCAGACGCATTAGCAGAAAAGTTAAGTAATAGTAAGTAAAGATAGATATGCAAACAGTTCATAAGACAGTTCTTTTAAAAGAAACAATAGAAGGTTTAAATTTAGATACTAAAAAAGAAGGTATTGTCGTAGACGGTACTTTCGGTGGTGGAGGACATAGTGTGGAGGTTTTAAAACTATACCCAAAAGTAAAAATCATAGGTATAGATCAAGATAAAAGTGCTTGGAAGAAAGGAGAGGTAAAGTTTAAAGGACTCGAAGATAGATTTACTTTCGTGAATGGAAATTTCAGAGATATAAAGATTTTAGTAAACGGTCTGGATATAGAACAAGTAGATGGTGTCATTTTAGATCTAGGTTTGAGTTCTGATCAATTAGAAAATGCAGGACGAGGGTTTAGTTTTATGAGAGACGAGCCGCTTATGATGACTATGAAAGAAAATCCTAATGAAGATGATGTCACTGCAAAGGATATTGTAAATACTTGGAGTGAAGAAAGTCTTGCAGATATCATATACGGTTACGGTGAAGAAAAGTTAGCTCGAAGGATAGCAAAAGGCATAGTAGAAGCAAGAGAAGAAAAAGAAATAAATACTACATTTGAGTTAGTGGAAGTCATCAGAAATTCTATTAAAGCAAAATATACGAAAGGGAAGATTCATTTTGCTACGAGGACTTTCCAAGCTTTACGTATAGCGGTAAATGATGAGTTAAATACATTAGAAAAGGGCTTAGAAGGAGGGTTTGATATTTTAAAAAAAGGAGGAAGGATGTCGGTTATATCATTTCATAGTCTGGAAGACCGAATAGTTAAAAATTTTTATAAGAAAAAGAAAGAAGAAGGTGTAGCAATTTTAATAAATAAAAAACCAATAATAGCGAGCGATGAAGAATTAAAAATAAATAACAGGTCGAGAAGTGCAAAATTAAGAGTGATGGAAAAGTTAAATTAATTATATGAAAGAAATAAAACAAAAAGGTAAAAATTACGGTACGCAAGTAAACATAGTAGACAATAGTAATTTAAAAGAAAGACTTTTCAAGTCGATTCTCATTTCTTTTGGTGTACTTACTTGTTGTTATGTTTTTGTTTTAGGTAATATGATTTCTTCTGTTATAGAAAGAAAAAGCTTAGAAAATGAAGCTAGAACACTTGCTAATGATATAGGCGGTCTTGAGCTTACATATCTCGACATGTCTTCTGGTATTGATCTTGAGTACTCACATACATTAGGATTTAAAGAGGTCACACCGGTATTTGCTGTGAGAGAGGCTTTGGTAGGCTTTAATACTATAAAAGAAAAAAATATAAAATTAGCTAACAATGAAATCTGAGTTTTCTTTTAGAACAAAAGTTATATCTATTTTTGTATTACTTTTTTCTTCAGTTTTAGTAGGTAAACTCTTTCTTACACAAATAGTACATAAGAATTTTTATGCGGATGAAGCTATTCGTCAGTATGTCACTCCTACGTCAAATATTTTTGAACGTGGGACTATTTATTTTACAAAAAAAGATGGATCTCTTGTTTCAGGTGCCACACAATCAACGGGTTTTAAACTTGCTATTACTCCAGCTGATATAAAAGACCCAAAATTTGTATATCAAAAATTAAATTTAATTATAGATTTAAATGAAGAGGATTTTATTAAAAAAGTATCAAAAAAAGCTGATCCTTACGAAGAATTAGCCTTTCGTTTGTCTAAATCAGAAGCAGATGCTATCAGCGCCTTAAAACTCGATGGTGTTAAGATCTTTAAAGAGAAGTGGCGTTTCTATCCTGGTAATTCTATGGCTGCGCACACAGTAGGATTTGTGGCGTATAGTGGAGATGCTTTAGCTGGTAGGTACGGACTTGAAAGAAAATATAATAAAGAACTAGGAAGAGATAAAGACAATCCTTATGTAAATTTCTTTGCAGAAGTTTTTTCAAATGTAAATAAAACTTTATTTAAAAATAATCAAGCCAAAAGAGGAGACATAGTAACTACAATAGAGCCAAGCACTCAGAGTTTTTTGGAAAAGTCTTTGGGTGGTGTTTTAAGTAAGTATAAAGCAGACTCTATCGGAGGGATTATTATGAATCCTATGGATGGTTCTATTTATGCAATATCTTCACTTCCTAGTTTTGATTTAAATGATTTTTCAAAAGTAGATGACCCGAGTTTGTTTTCAAATCCGTTGGTTGAAAATGTTCTTGAATTTGGCTCTGTGGTAAAACCTTTGGTTATGGCGTCTGCTTTAGATACTGGGGTCGTCACCGCAAACACCTCATATAATGATAAAGGATCGGTAATAGTGGAAAAAAAAGAAATATTTAATTTTGATAAAAAAGGTCGTGGACCAGGCACTACTATGCAAGATGTTTTGAATCAATCTTTAAACACTGGTATGGTTTTTGCTTATCAAAAATTAGGTAAAGACCGTATGCGGGACTATATGCTATCTTTTGGTATTAAAGAAAAAACTGGTATTGATTTACCAAATGAAACCAGTGGGTTGGTTTCAAACTTAAATAGTCCACGTGAACTTGAGTACGCTAATGCGGCTTTCGGTCAAGGTATTGCCCTTACTCCAGTAGAACTTATCCGAGCTCTTGCTTCACTTGCGAATGGAGGTGTACTTGTTACCCCACATCTTGCCAATAAAATAAAATACGATGATGGTACTGAAGAAGAATTAATCTATCCTACAAAACAAACTAGAATATCAAAAAAGACCAGCGAAGAAATAACTAGTATGTTGGTGACAGTCATGGATAAGTCTCTAAAGGGTGGTCTTGCAAAAATGGAGCACCATAGTATCGCAGTGAAAACAGGTACTGCGCAAGTTGCCAATAGTGAACAAGGGGGATATTATGAAGATAGGCATACTCATTCATTCTTTGGTTACTTACCAGCCTATGATCCAAAATTTATAGTATTTTTGTATGCTGTAAATCCAAAAGGTGTACCTTATGCTTCTCAAACTTGGGCTGATCCATTTTTAGATATTGCCAAGTTTTTGGTAAATTATTACGAACTTCCACCTGATAGATAGATATTAAATAATTTCTAAAAAACGGAGAGCTTCTTTCGGAGGCATGTTTGATAAACTTTTAAATACATTTATGAAAGATACTTTTAAGAAGATAATAGTTAAAATTCTAAAAATAGAATCTAAATTAGTTTTAGCAAAATATAAACCAAAAGTGATAGCTATCACTGGCTCAGTGGGTAAAACTTCTACTAAAGACGCTGTTTATGCTGTCGTTTCAGAATTTGCTTATGTTCGTAGAAGTGAAAAAAGCTACAATAGCCAGATAGGCTTACCTTTGACTATCTTAGGAATTCCAAACGGTTGGAGTGACCCTTTGGTTTGGTTTAGTAATATTTTAAAAGGTTTTTGGCTTGTCGTTTGGCCTCATAAATATCCAGAATGGCTTGTGCTTGAGGTAGGAGTAGGGAAACCAGGGGATATGAAGGAAATTACTTCTTGGCTTTCGACTGATGTGGTGATCATCACTGCCATAGGAGACACACCTTCTCATATTGAATTTTTTGATTCACGCAAACATCTTATAGAAGAGAAAAGTGGTTTAATAAAAACTTTAAAAAAAGAAGGGCTCTTGGTTTTAAATGCCGATGATGAGACTGTCCTTGAAATGAAATCAAAAACAAAAAGTCGCATTATGACTTTTGGATTTCAGGAAGGTGCCGTCTTTCTGGGTTCTAGTGATAATATTCTTTATGAAAAATTAGATGATAAAAATATTCCTACGGGTATTACTTTTAAGGTAAATGAAAATGGAAATAGCTTACCTGTCATTATAAAAGGAGTTTTTGGTAGGAATCACATATATGCTTCTTTGGCTTCTTTAGCTTTGGCTTCTGGACTTAAATTCAACGTACTGAAATCGATAGATGCTTTAAAAAAGTACAATAGTCCGGTAGGAAGAATGAAATTACTGATTGGTATAAAGGATACTTTAATTATAGATGATACCTATAATTCTTCACCTTTTGCTTCAGTCGCTGCGCTTCAAACGTTGAAAAACGTAGAGACAAAAGGTAGAAAGATAGCTGTGCTTGGTGACATGCTTGAATTAGGAAAGCATACCGAAGAAGCTCATAAGAATATTGGAAAGGTGGCAAAAGAAAATTGTGATATTTTGTTTGTAGTCGGACAGAGGGCTCAGTTTATAAAGAAAGGTGCAATAGACGCTGGAATGGACGAAGAAAAGATAAAAGAATTTTCAAATTCTTTTATGGCTGGAGAATTTTTAATGGATTTTGTAATGAGTGATGATTTGATTTTAATAAAAGGTTCTCAAAATATGCGAATGGAACGTACTGTGGAAGCTATTCTTAAAGATAAAAATAATAAGAAGAATTTACTAGTACGGCAAGATCAAGAGTGGCTCAACAAAAATTAAAAAAACCCATGACATGTCAGAGGGTTTTTTTAATTAAATTTAGTTAGTGTTTATAATAGCTTTAGATGATGCTTCGACTTCATAAACTATTGCTTCTGCTATCTCAGCTTTTGTTTCTGCTGATAAGTCAGCCTCCGTAATGCTTTTGATAGTTAGGTTATTCCGGAGTCTTCCTTCTATATCAGCTCTATTATAGTTTTCTTTTTTTGCTAAGAAGTTCCACCATGGAAGTTTTGAATAAACTTTAACTTCTGAATTTTTATCCACTTCAACTATATTTGTTGAATTTACGTATACAGGAATAAAGCCAAATAATTTTGCTTTATATTTATATTTTACTTCGACATGTTGTTTGCTTTCTGTATTATCACTTACTTTTACTGAAGAGACATTACTATCTTTTTCCATGAGTGATGAACTGAATACTTTTAATTCTTCATCTTTTTCTACTTCTGCTCCAGAATTTAGACTGACTCCTAATGCATTCGTAACTGAACCATTTTCTGAAGTACTGCTATCAATTTTAAGGTCAGTTTCTGTTTTTGTATCAGCTGAATGATTCAAGTCACTTTCGTTTTTAGATTCTACTTCAGTTTTTGTGCTGAGTGAAGAATCTAAATTGACTTTGAGACCTTGTGCGTACAAACTTGAACTTGATAAGAGGGAAAATACTACTGCTAAACCTAGTATTAATTGTTTGTTTTTCATATATAATCTTTTTATTTTAATAATAAATTCGACGTCTTACATGTAAATAAGACGAAACCAAATATATAAATCTTACAAACCCAAAGGAGATAGAGTAGGCTTTATAGGCAAAGCCGATGGTGTAACATTGTTATTTATTTCTACTTCATCATCTTCTGAATCGTCTTCTGGGTCTTGGATAGTAGAACTTTCTGAATCGTCTGTATTTTTATCTGTGAGGTTGTCTTCATGATCAATCTCTAGAAGACTGTTTTTTTCTTTTTCTTCTTTTTTATTTTCAATTTTATCTATTTTTCTTCTTCTGTCCAATTTTATTTTGGCATTTGTTTCGTAGAAGTTATTTAATTTAGGTTCAGATTTTATGAGTTCTCTGTATCTATCTACTCGTGAGTTGGATTCTTCATCTTCTATTTCTACCTCTTGGCTTACTTTAAAATTTAGTGCGTTAATCTCACTAATATTATTTGTATTTTCTAAATCTTTTGTCTTTGGCGTGTTATTCTCTCTGTCTTTTTTCTTTTCATCTAAATGTTTTTCAAATAATATAAAATTCTTCTCTAATTCATTTTCGTTTATTCTTTTTTCTTTTATTAAGGTTTCTACTTCTTGGATTCTAGTATCTGCTAAAGAAAGATCAAAATCTTCTTTGGCAGTTTTGCTGAATTTAGTGAGTTTGATAGCTGGTTCAGCAAAGTTTGTTTTGAGTGGGTAGAGTATGTCACCAGGTAGACTTTTGAAAGAAGCATAAGTAGTGCCGACAGATATAGAGAATAATAAGACAAAAGCAGTAGCAAAAACTTTATATGAAAAATGAATATGACTAAAGTAGGGGCTTTTTGTGGGAGGAACGTAAGTTGCCATGTGACTAAAGATGCGTGTTTTTATGACATTTTTGGCATCGTCAGTAAGACGCACTTCTTTTAGTGCTTTTAATCCTTTATTAAATTGTTCTTCATTAATTGCCATTATTTTGGTTTTCAATCAGTTTTTGTAATTGTTTTAAACCTCTATGTAGTCTGACTGTTGCATTGTTGATGGTGATATTTAGACTTTCTGATATTCCTTTCAAATCCATTTCTTCTACTAACTTCATGTAGACTACATCTCGGTATTTTTCTTCTAAAGTATTTATTGTATCTATGGCCATACGTATTTCAGATGTGTTTTGGATTTTCTCATAGTCATCATTTGATGGCTCAAAGCCTTCATCTTGCATTTTCTCTAGTGAAGAAGATTTCTTTTTGCGGTAAAAATCTATAATCAAGTTTCTAGCTATTTGATATAGAAAACTTTTTGTATTTTCTATATCTTTACCACTTGCTACGTATTCCCAAAGACGGATAAATGTCTCTGCTGCGAGGTCTTCTGCTTGTTTTGGGTCGCTAGTTTTATACACACAAAACTTGTATATAGCATCTGCATACATTTCATACGTTTCTTCAAATTGTTTTTTATGTTCTTCCATATAGATAGACGAATATCAAGCTTCTTATATTACAAATTATCTAATCTTTAATTTCTGCCAAAGAAGCCTTTAAATACTCGATAACTTTTATGTCTGTTACGTCTACTTCTTTCATATTTGCAAGGTATAGGGAGATAAAATCACCTAAGTGGATATGATAAAGTGCTCTTTCTATTAGAGAGTTTCCTTTGGAATATATCTCTGTTATATTTGGAGTATATTTAGAGATAACTTCTTTAGAGATATCAATTCTTTTACTGATACGTAGATAATCTGACTGATTTCTAAAGATAATCACGGCTATGTGTTCGTTTCCACCAGCCCAGCCCACGAGTTCATTGTGATTCATTTCAGGCACTACTCCGTACCAACAAAGCATCTTTGCATTCTCATTCAATTGTTGTTTGAAACGTACTGCGACACCTTCGGACCCATATGGAGCATATATTACAGGTAGAGTACCATAAAGCTTTTCCGCTATTTTTTTTGCTTCTTGTTTTATGTTTTCTTTTTCTGTATTTAACATTGAGACACCAGCTAGTAATTCATCTTTAAAGCTATCTTTTATAAGTCCAAAATAATTAAATATAAAAAACATCTGCACTAGAGAGTACCCAAGGGCTGCGCGTGGTGGCATACCACCTGGAATTATAATGTGATCAATATTATTTTCTTTTGCGATTTTTTCTATTTCACCACCTGAAGTAATGCATACAATCTTCGCGCCTTTTTCTTGAGCTTTTTTCATAGCACTTATTGTCTCTTCTGTGCCTCCGGAATAAGAAGATACTATGACTAAAGTTTCTGTGTTTACAAATTGAGGAACAGAGTATCCTTTACTGATTGAAAAAGGAATAGGGGACTCGATAGAGGCTATTTCTGATGCTATCGCTCCTCCTATACCAGAGCCTCCCATGCCCGTAATAAGTACATTTTTAAATTGGCGCTCTTTTTGAGATAAAGTAGCTTTTTCTCCTATTATAATAGCTTCTTGTATGTGTGCGCTGAAATTTTCTATAAGATTTTCCATACCATATATTATACAATCTTATGTATTTTTTGCATAAGTTATAAACTTACATTTTAAAAAATGATTTTATGTGATTCGTTTCTCCGTTGAATTCACTGAGTAATATTTTCCTTAATCTTTTTAAGATTACTAATGATAATAGGATTATGAGACCTGAAAACATGATATTGTTTATGACTTTTGTTCCAGAGAATATTTTTTCTACGCTGTGTGCAAAATAATACCCTATACCCATAGCGATAGGCACATACACGACTAACGCCAGGAAATCCATTTTTAAAAAGTCTTTAAAAGGTAGACGTACTCGCGCAGCAGTGATAGGGCCAAGGGCTCGAAGTTGTACCAAAAAACGGGAAATAAATATTATCTTGTATACATGCTTTTTTAGGAATTCCTCTTTTTCGTCTAGGTCTACATCTAGAATTTTTTTTAGTATAAAATGAATTACTTTGTGTCCTCGTAAAGCCAAGTGGTACACAAGCGAGTCTATAAGTAAAAAGCCCATAATTAGAAAAAGGTTTATTTGCCAGAAAGAGATGATATCAGGACGAATGTTTGCAAGGTAGCCAAAATATAAGAGGAATATCTCTTCAGGTACAGGGGGGAATGCATTTGCTACGATAGCTATCAAAACAAACCAAATAGGGGATAGATGTTCAAAAGGTATATTCGCTAAAGGAAGACTTTCCATAGATTTAAGTATATCGTATTAAAAAACTTGATTAGTATCAATCAATCTCTTTGACAATATGTCAATAAAATGGTAGGGTTTTCTCGATATAAGTACGTGACGTACTTTTTGTTTTTTCACAATTCTAAACGTTAAAACGTTATGAGAAACACATGTTTAACTTTTTCGTTTTTTTTCTTGTTTTTGCTTTCCCATCTTAATGCCCAAACAAATAGTTTCGGGCCATATTCAGAATTGTTACTCAGCATTTTTGATCGGACTACAATGCAAAAATTTGAAAATGTGTCACAAGGAGACAAACTGACCCTAAAAAGACAGTCTGCGTGGGGTTCAACGTTTGAATGGAAGTTGAAAAAAGACCGTGCAAAAGGTAAGTTGCTTCCATTTGCCAAATTTTCGCTTCTAAGTGATGGAGACAAATTTATCGAAACTTATTTAAAAGGCGGATTTTATGTAGAATTACCTGATCATCTGAAGATTACTTTTTCCCCAATGTTAACTGTGGGTAAAATGACTCCTCCTAATTTTATGACACTTGGCACAATGACAGGACTTGATTGGACAAATGATTTCAAAACATGTTTTGTAAGTGGAGAAGTTGGTTATGTTGGTGGTTGGCGGTGGACTATAAATGTCCAAAGATACCTTGCTCCAAAATTGATGACAGGTGTGTTTTTCGATGAAAATCGCTGTGAGACAAATTTTAACTTTTTCTTCGGTAAAAGGAATGAAACGCAATTAGGAGTTGGCGTCGGTGCTCAGGGATTTTGGGGTTATACTCAGATGTTTCCTAAATCCGGTACTGTTGGAGTTTCACTCCTTCAAAAAATTTAATCTTTAACCGCTTTGAATTTTTTTTAATCATCACGTTTAATCAGACAAAAATCGATTGCCCTCGAAGCTCCCCCTAAATGCTTCGAGGGCATTTTTATTGGACTTTTTTATTTTTTTGTGTTAATATATCTTTTGGATTAATCAGCTTTTCGCCCCAGCGAAATAATTGATTAAGAACCAATTGTTCTTTACATTTTTTTCAAACACTTTAAATTTTTCAGCTTATGTTGTCAAACAAATTTCGTATTTTCTTCATTCTTTTTGTCTTGATGGCTGCCATATCTTGCGTTGGAGTCAAGGATCCTCGTATTGTCTCTTCTGATAATAAGATCCTTTTGGAAGAAAGGCTTATCTTTTACCCACAAGAGATGGAAAGCGGAGACTCGATTCTTTATTCCTTCGAGTGGCTGCCGTTTGGATCATCTGCTATGGTGGATTCAACAAAAAAAGTGGTAGCCGCGTTTGGCTATACAAACGATTATGAGATTGTACTCATACAAGATGATTCCGTTCAACAATTGGTGCAGAACGTAGTTAACGTAGAGAGAACTTTTCTTTTAGAGGGTGGAAAAAAGTTACCTTGTATTGCTTACAAAATGGCTTTGGACGGCCCTTGGTGTGTCATACGTTATGATGGAAAACCAATTGCTGATGTGTCAGACAAATTATATTCATTCCCGAGATCAATTAAATTCGTGAAAGGGGAAAGTAATATGGTTGTGACTGATTCAGACGGCAACAGCAAAACCGTGTTGAGGTAAAAATCATTCATTCACTGTCTTAATCTGGGGGGACTAGACAGTATCGCTCAGGAATGTGCATTTTTGCATAGGCCTGAGCTTTTTTATTTTGCAAAAAAGTTCATATATTGTTAGTATTTTCTCATGGCTCTATCGTCCCTCGGCCGTAGCCTATGGGCGAGGCTAACGGTTAGGACTAAATTAATATGCATACAGTTTATGTATTGCAAAGTTCAATAGATAATAACCTTTATATAGGTTGCACTTCAGATATAAACAAGAGACTAGGTTATCACAATAAAGGTAAAGTAAAGTCAACAAAAAGTCGTCGACCTTTAAAACTGATATATAAAGAAGATTATGATAATATTTATGAAGCTTTTAGGGTTGAGAGATATTATAAAACGCCAAAAGGTAAAAGTGAGTTAAAAAAGAAAATAACGGCTCTATCGTCTAACGGTTAGGACGGATCCTTCTCAAGGATCAAATCAGGGTTCGATTCCCTGTAGAGTCACACGATCAAAATAGCTCAAAATCAAATTTTGAGCTATTTTGCTGTATGTGTTAGTATAAATTGAAATAACAATTCTTTCACTTTTTAAATAAAAAGGGCATGATGAAGTCTAAGATAATCACCGAAGAACACCATAGATGCCCGACGTCGCTTGGTGGTCATAAAACTAATCCTGCAAATATCTCTCACGTGTCGCCAAGGAAACACGAGGCATGGCATGTTCTTGTTGGGAACATGAATCCCTATCAAATTAGTGCTAGATTTAATTATCTAAAACCTAAAGAATTTTCAAATTACGAAGTTGTTTGTAGACCTAAAAAAAATGTAAATGCAACACAAGTAATAAAAAAAGGGACACATAATTCCCATAAAAAAAATAAATTACTGCATGCATTGAATACTTTATTTGGGGACTCCAATTTCTATCAAGTAATATTTTACGTTAATGATGTCTGGCTTGATCCAGACTACCGTTTGTACCTTAAGAAAAAATAATAATCTCTTAGTAAGTTGGTCATCGTAAAAGGTGGCCAATTTTTTTGACTATTTAGGTGAATGGATATATGATATAAATAATATTATGAATAAGAATTTTGTATTAGTAGCAAATAAGGGAAAGAAGCGCTCCACAGAGAGTGTTCTTTTTTGTTGCTAGATATAAAGTAAAATACATCTATCAATAAAAAGCGCTCTCGGATGAGAGCGCTTTTGTTTTGTGTCCTGACTTTTATTTGTAAAAATTTACAGCTAAAAGCCAGAGTATAAAACACGAAGTTTTATAAGAGACTGGAGTTCTTTCAAAAAAGAATAAAAATGGAACAAAAAGAAAAAGATGAGAATGGTTTTTCAATTTCAGTGAAAGATCACGAACGTAAAGTCTTTTCATTCTTCGAAGAGAATGTTACTTTTCCACCTAAAAGGAAATCTAAAAAAGAAACTTCCCCAAGTGTGAAAGAGTTAGCTCAAAAACTGAAGCGTAAAAAACTTCAATTTCAAAAACAAAAACAAAAACAAAAATAAAATCTTTAAAGGGTCTAAACAGACCCTTTTTATTTTTGACAAAATGGTAAAATCGGGTTAAAGTAAAAATAGATTAGGTAAACTTTATTACGTATTACGGCGACCTTTGGTTACGTGGTGGTAAAGAACCTATTTTTTTTGTTTTTTACAATATCAAAAACATTGCAACATGAAAAACCTATTTGCCTTCGGTTTTCTATTTTTTCTTCCATTACTAGGACAATCTCAAACTCAAAAAGTTGTTTTGCCCCCTATGTATAGAACAGATAGTATTAAAATAGCAAAAGCTATAATTTTTCTGAGTGACATTTTACTTCCTCTCTATAAAGAAAAAAAAGATAGTGCTATGCTAGATTCGCTTAAACTTTGGACTAAAACTTTTTCTGTTGGCACAGGACTTCTTGTAAAGTCAGAGGGAGGCATGAATGTCATGCATGTTCATGACAACTCTACAAAAATTATTGTTTTACCAGATTCTTGCGTCAATAGTGTAAAGCAAGAGGCTGCATTTTTCGCGATGCCGCGCATTTTTCCTGACAAACGGTATATATACGCAAAGTACTCAGCTGTTAAAGAAAGATCAGTAGAGCGGATAGCAGTAAGTGCAGGGCATGAATTGGTGCACATATACCAATTCAGATTGAACCCACAGGATTTCTTTTTACAAGGAGAGCAACTAAAAATTGCAAAGAGAAAAAGAGAAGTACAGGCCTGGCAATTTGAAGCCAGATTGTTCATGGGTCTACACCCTGAATACGAAAAGTATATTGGGAATATTGATTGTCAAAAACCCCTGATGCAAATCTTTAATCTGACCAATACGATACCTGATTATATTATCGATTATATCGTTGTATTGTCTTGCCCAGATTTTTTTATCGAAAGACAAGGATATTAAAGGTTAATATGCAAGAAGTATGCCCCGGTCGCTATGAATGCACCGGGGTATTTTTATTTTTGACAAATTAAGATATTTGTGTTATCTTAATCGCAATAAGATTATGTTGCCATGCGTGGCAAGAACTTCTTTCTTATTTCTTTTAAAATAAAATATTTTTTTTATGAAAACGCTGCTCACTTTGCTAGTCCTGTCGCTTTTTGCGTGTTCTCCTGAGATTCCAAAAAGGAGTACCACCCCAGAAAAAATACCAAATAAAGAAAAATTAGAATCTGCTGTATCTAAGCTTAAAGAGCTCATGGAACTCGAGCCAGATCAAGATATAAAAAATAAGGTCTATGCCTGGCTTCAAAAAGTAAAAATCGGAAGTATTACAAAATATATTCGAAATGGGGACTCATACACTTTTACTTATGGTAAAGGAACAAATCCAGAGGATGAAGTTCTGATTTTAGAGGTGCCAGAATCTCTCATGCAAAATACTGCTGGGGCTCACGCATCTATGATGTATAATCCAGATTTATCTGGAGGCAGGAAGCATGTATTTGCCAATGTAAGTGATTTGTCAAAAGGCACAATTGAAGAAACGGTGTTTAGGATTTATCATGAACTAATACATGTGTATCAGTACCATGTATCTATTGAAAAAGAGAAATACTTTCCAGCACCAATCTCGTTACAAAATTCAATGTCAAAGTTTTTGAAAGATAATGCACGATTTAATCGCGAGTTAATGGCTTCTAAAAAAACTTCCGACTTGTTTATGTTGGTTCATCCAGAGTTTCAATCGGTAACTTCTGAATGCGACTGTGACAAAAAGATCGGACCACAATTGAATAGACTCATTAAGAAAATTGGGGACAAAGAAACCGCTGGAAAAGTAGTAGAAAATGCGTGTACAGAAGAGTGGGTGCGTCAGATTGTTTTACGTTAGTCTTTTATTGAACATGAAAGCCTTGTTTACTCGTTGAGTAAACAAGGCTTTTTTTATTCCAATTCAGGCTTTGTGATTTCAAGGAGATTGAGTTCAGGTGAAGATCCGGCTATGCGTAAGACGTCCTTGTCTATTTTTTTAAGTTCTTTGTTTGAAGAATTGTAATGGTTGACCACAGTAGAAAGGGAAGTTCCGAGTTTGTTGTGGTATTCATCGTAACTCTTTAAATGCTTACCGAGTTCCTCGACTCTTTTGATGATCTCTTTTGCTGACTCTTCTATTTGAAGCGCTTTTAGTCCCTGGAGGACTGTCTGAAGATATGCGAGGAATGAAGTAGGGGAAGTGATTATGACTTTGTATTTACCACTTGCTCTTTGGATAAGGTTTTCATTTTCTTCATCTTTGAGTCCACCTATTTTATTTGTTATCAAATCATAATAGATAGCTTCATGGGGTATGAACATGAAAGCAAAATCTGTCGTACCTTGAGCAGGTTGTACGTATTTTGAAGTCTCTACGATTCTATTTTTTAAATCATTTACAAATATTGTCTCGAGCCTTTTCTTTTCAGTCGGGTCTGATATTTCTATCATTTTGTTGTAATTCTCGAGAGAGAATTTGGAGTCTATGGGAATGATCTTGTCTTTGACGAATACCACAGCATCTACAATAGTGCCATCAGGAAAAGGGTATTGCATCTGGTAGCTTCCAGGAGGGAGGACATTCTTTAAAACTGTTTCTAAATAATATTCACCAAGAATCCCACGTTGCTTCGGATTTTTTAAAATATTTTCTAAGCTCTGGAGCTGGTCTGCAAAAGATATGACTTGTTTGTTTGTCTCGTCGAGACGAGTTAGCTTTTCCGTGACGTCTTGAATAATTCTGTTTGATTCGCTTGAATGAAATTTGAGGCTTTCGTTTACTTGTTTGTGACTTTCACCGAGCTTTGCATCTACTGTACGAGAGAGTTCATTTAATTGAGTGAGGATAAGATTGAGCCCTATATCGTCTTTGGGTGCTTGGTCTTTTTTATTTTTAAAATAGTGATAAGTAAATAGAGCAGCGATGCCACTTAGTATCAATATAAAAATCAGAATCATTATGATTATTTCCATAAATTAAATTATATCATGATAAAAGCCTTAGGATATAAATATTTACAAATCTATAATATATGGTATAGTGTTTTTATTCACAAGTTCTTTTAACTTTTTAAAAATTAAACAAGATGGAAAAGAAGAAACCATTTTTACCCATTCGCCTTTACTGGAAAAACAAACGAAATGAGAATCAAGTGACTACAATAAATACGCCCGAAGATTGGGTGAACTTTGTAGTTCAGAGTGAATTTTCCGAAAAAACGCTACTTACTACTTTCCGGGGTCACCGAAACTCTGGGCGCTATTATTGGAATGCTGACAACGGTTTTCCTCTTGAAAACTATAAAGGTCATCTGAAGATAAAATCTTGATTTTAAAACCCTTTAAATTTTCAAATTATGAAACGAAATTTTAAAAGTGCCCAAGAGGCTGACAAGTTCTATCACGAAATGTCTGATCTTTATTGGGTCGAGAGTAGTTTTGACAAAACGACTAGTGAATTCATCGTCGTTTGGAATAAAAAAAGGGAATTTTTCAAGACCGAAATATTGGCAGACAATTATGCCAGTATGTTGCGAAGATTGGGGTTCCGAAAGGTTGTCAGACAGAAGAGCACTTTGCCTTCAAAGCCTAATGACTTTATGGTGACTTGGTGCAAGAAGGCCAAAAAGAAGTAGGGGAATGTTGCTTGAATAGTAAGTTAAAATGGAGCGCTTTTGTGTGTAAACACGATCGCGCTTTTTTATTTACTTTTTTTATAATTATGGTACAGTAAAAACCTCTCAAGTTCTTTAATTTTTAAATTTAACAACATCATGGCAAAAGAAATTAAATCTGCCGAAACTGATGAAACAGGAATGGTAAAGGTCGTAGATGTATTTACGCCTTTCCCGAATACGAATCCTCGTCTTCAAGTTTTCTCTATCCAACTAAGTGACGGAACTATTATTAAAGAGCAAAGCCGTCAGGCGTTGAATCTTCAAAACCTTCTAAACGAAGGTGAATGGGTGCGACTCGTTCGCTAAAACTTTAATTTACTATATTTGATAGACATTACTTAGAGCGCTTTTGTGTGCAAACACAATCGCGCTTTTTTATTTACTTTTTTTAATTATGTGTTAATATATGTATGTATTATTTTGTTCTTTTATTTTTAAAGATGACGAAAGAGTGTAATTTTTTATATTAAATTATTTTTTTCCTTCACCTTTAAATTTTTCTCATGAATTGGAATTTTGATTATCTAACAAACGTCAGTTCTTACAAAGGACTGATAATACCATTCATGCTGTTATGCACAGCAGGACTAACATTTTTTTGCATATTAAAAGATAAGAAAAAAAATTAAAAAACCAAATGTTTTATTTAATCACCCCGGTTACATAAGTGACCGGTTTTTTATTTACCTAAATAGTGTTTGAGAGTATATATCCAGTCTTCGTCTGGTACTTCGCTTTTTATTTTTTCGTCGAGTAGCCATTGTAGCCAACCACGGTCTGCCTGGAGTACTTCTTCAATTCTTTTGCCTTTATGTTTTCCAAAGTTTAATTTTGTAAAAATAGAAGGGTGTGAAGATATCTCTATCATTTTAATGATAGCTTCTTCATCGCTCACTCCGTCTGTGTCTATTATCTTTTTCTTTAATCTTTCAAAAAGCTTTTCGAGCACGAGTACGTCGCCTAGTGCATCATGGGCTTGAGCTTCTACTTCGATGTCGAGCAGGTATCGTAAGTATTGAAGATTGTATCTATCTATTTTTTCTTCTGTGTCTAATTGTCGAGCCACTCGTAAGGTGCAGATAAAGTTCGCTGGTACGATGTCTTCTTTTTTAATAATCATTAGGTCAAAAGGTGCATTATGAGCAACGACGACAGAATTTGCATCTTCAAAAAGATTTTTTATTTTTTTACTATCAGGACTTTCACTAAATGTAGGTTTGTCTTCAACCATTTTGTTTGATATGTGGTGTACAGCTGAAGCTTCAGGTGGGATTTTGAAAGGAGGTTTGTAAAGACCGTTGAAAGTCTCATTGTCGGTTTTGTAAGCTATCTGACAGAGGAAGTCTTTTGTTTCGTTTCCAGTGGTCTCAGTATCAAAAAATATGATTTTTTTCATATAGCTATTTTAGCATAGTTATGTAATCAATAAATAGCATAATTTATAGAGTACGGATATTTTTCTGCTGAAAAATTCCTCGTGCTCGAGCCGTCGCTCTCACAAGCCTCTATAAATCATACTATTTATTTTTATACTGTACCGGTAAAGAGTTTCTTGTTATAATAAAGAAATGTTGCACGAACAAATAAAAGGAGGAATAAAAGAAGCGATGATGACAAAGAACACGGTGTTATTAAAAGCACTTCGTAATATGGTAGCAGCTTTTATGAGCGAAGTTATGAGTAAAGGCCGAAAGCCAGATGAGTTCTTGACTGATGAAGAGACTTTAGCTGTGATTACTAAACTTTCAAAACAGAGAAAAGACTCGATAGAACAATTTAAAAAAGGAAATAGAGAAGACCTTGTAAAGGAAGAAGAAGCAGAACTTGCAATACTTGAAAAATATTTACCACAATTGATGGAAAGAGATGAAGTTCTGAAAATAGCTCAAATGAAAAAAGAAGAACTAGGTATAACTGATGCTACAAAAAAAGGAATACTTATGGCAGGACTTATGAAAGATTTGAAAGGTAAAGCTGATGGAGTAGTGGTAAAAGAAGTAGTAGACTCACTTTTTTAATACTATTTTATGCATACGGTAAACTTTCTCGTTAATTTAGTTGAGCACCATCAAGTATTAGCGTACGCTGTTATATTTATTGGTCTTATATTTGAAGGAGAGATTATTTTACTTTCTACGGGAGTATTGGCTCATCTTGGAGCAGTAAACTTCAATTTTGCTTTAGCTTTTATTTTGGCCGGGGGTATTATAAAAACTTTCTTAGGTTATTATATCGGGCAATTTATTCACAAGAAATGGCATAAAAATACTTTCGTTTCTTATGTAGAAAAAAGAGTTTACGAGATAATGCCTCGTTTCAACGAAAGACCTTTTTGGTCTATATTTATTTCAAAATTTATCATGGGAGCAAACCATGTAGTTATTATTTTCTCAGGATATGTTAAAGTACATTATAAGACGTATCTGAAGGCAGAATTTTTGGCGACAGCTATATGGGCGCCATTGCTTTTGTCTTTAGGATATTATTTTAGTTATGCAGCATTACAGGTCAGTAGAGATATATGGAGATTTTTATTGATAGTGGTTATGTTCGTGATTGGTTACATTATTTTTGATAAAATATTAGGTTTTATATTTGAAATGTTTGAAGAAGTTTATGATAACAAAAGGGATTAACAACTTAGTAACTCACAATGGATCATTTCACGCGGATGATATTTTTGCATGTGCGACACTTCATATACTACTCGACGGACGTATACGAGTGACTCGTACTCGAGAGCCTGAACTCATTCAAAATGCTGACATTGTATTTGATGTTGGAGGAATCTATGACCCAGAAACGGATAGATTTGATCATCATCAAAGTGGCGGTGGAGGTAAACGTCCAAATGGCATAGATTATGCATCTTTTGGATTAGTCTGGAAAAAATATGGAGAACAGATTTGTGGTGATAAAGAAGTGGCTGAAGAGATAGATAGAAAGATAGCTGCGCCGATAGATGCGATAGATAATGGTATAGACATAGTAACTTCAAAATTTGGAAATATATTTCCTTACAATGCAGATCAGATATTTCTCGCATATCATCCTACCTGGAAAGAAGTTGATGTAAATATGGATGAGATTTTTATGGAGCAAGTAGAGAAAGCAGTGGAAGTTTTGAAAAGAGAAATACAAGTAGGTAAAGATGACGCCGAAGGTAGACGTATCATAGTAGATTCATATAATAAAGCTGAAGATAAAAGAATAGTGATATTAGAGACTTCTTTTCCTAGGTATCTAATTCAAAAAACATTATCAAAATTTCCCGAACCTATTTACGTGATTTATCCAGGAATTTTCGGTAAAAATTGGAAGGCAGAAGCAATAGCAAAAAATCCAAATACCTTAGAGAGTCGAAAAATGTTTCCAGAGAGTTGGAGATTTGGAATAAATAATGATCCAAGACTTAAAGAATTGACCGGAGTGCCTGACGCTTTATTTGCTCATAGGGGTGGTTTTCTGATAACATCACATTCAAAGGAAGGTGCTATTGCAATAGCGAAAAAGTCTTTATTAGTAAAAGAAAAGAAAAATTTATGGCATTTACTGACGAGTTAAAAATATATGCAGAGGCGGGGCGCGGTGGAAATGGCGTAGTAAGATGGCGTCAAGAAAAGTTTATACCTAAAGGTGGACCTGCAGGAGGAGACGGAGGCCGTGGAGCGGACTTTTATGCTATTGCTGTGCGAGACGTAAATATACTTTCAAAATATAAAGCAAAGAAGAAATTTATAGCCGAAAAAGGTGAAGATGGAGGAGGGAAAAGTCTACATGGTAAAAGCGGAGAGGATTTTATGCTTGAAGTACCAGTAGGAACGGTTATCACAAACTTAGAGACAGAAGAAGTGTACAGACTAGAAAAAGAAGGACAAAAAGTTTTGCTTCTTAAAGGGGGCTATGGAGGATTTGGAAACGAACATTTTAAAAGTTCTACGAACGTAACTCCACTTAAAGCAAATGAAGGAGCTGAAGGAGAGAAGGGTAACTTTCAAATAGAACTCGAACTCTTTGCTGACCTCGGACTTGTAGGACTACCTAATGCTGGAAAGTCTTCACTTCTAAATGCACTTACAAATGCTGATGCAAAAGTTGGAGACTATGCTTTCACTACGCTCGATCCAAACCTTGGAGTATTTTATAAATACATTCTTGCCGATATTCCAGGAGTTATCGAAGGTGCTTCAGAAGGAAAGGGGCTCGGTATAAAATTCTTGCGTCATATAAAGAGGACAAAAATCTTGGCTCACCTTGTATCTTTTGAGAATCCAAATATGATGAAGAGCTATAAAGAGATACGAAAAGAACTCGAGAAGTACGACAAGTCAGTAGGTCTTGGCTCAGATGGTCTTGCAGAAAAAGAAGAAATAATAATCCTTACAAAGACAGACGTCATACCGTTAGAAGGAGCAAAGCTTGAGAAGGCTATTGAAAAAGAAAAAATAAAATTTGAAAAATTAGGTAATAAAGTTTTTACTATGTCACTCTTTGATGATAAAAGTACAAAGGAATTCAGAGATGAGCTGACAAAGATTTTAAAAAAGATTTAGGCTATAATAATAAAACAATGGAGAAAAAATATTACACAACCATCGGACTCGAAATACATGCAGAATTAAAAACTAAGACTAAGATGTTTTGTGCGTGTAAGAATGACCCTGATGAGACAAAACCAAATGTAAATATCTGCCCTGTGTGTATGGCACATCCTGGAGCACTTCCAGTACCAAATAAAAAGGCTATCGAACAAGTCATACGTGTTGGACTCGCTATTGGTGCAAAGATTGCTGACTTTTCAGAGTTTGACCGTAAAAATTATTTTTATCCTGATATCCCAAAAGGATATCAGATTTCTCAGCTTAAATATCCGATAGTATCTGGCGGACGACTTGCAAATATGGACGTGACTCGTATCCACCTTGAAGAAGATACTGCAAATAATAAACACGACAGAGGAGATTTTTCACTTATTGATTTCAACCGTGCAGGAGTGCCACTCATGGAGCTCGTCACAGAGCCTCATACTTTTGAGAGCGTAGAGGAGGCTGCAAAGGTGGCGAGTAATTTCGCAAAAGAATATCAGCTACTCTTGCAATACATCGGTGCATCAGAAGCGAATATGGAAAAAGGAGAGATGCGAGTAGAGGCGAACGTTTCTGTGTCACCAGAGAAAGATAAGCTTTGGAAAGGTTATGTAGAAGTAAAAAATTTAAACTCTTTTAAGACAGTAGAAAAAGCTATTAAGTATGAAGTAGAGAGGATGATAGCACTTTGGGAAGAAGGGAAACAAGATGAAATAGTCAAAGAGACTCGTGGATGGGACGAAGCTAAACAGAAGACAATGTCTCAGAGAAAAAAGGAGTCTAGTGAAGACTACCGATATTTCCCAGATCCAGATCTAGCAAAGATGAAGCTGTATGAAGCATTTGGTGGTCCAGAATTTAAAGAATTAAAAGAAACTCTAGGAGAGTTACCAGAAGAAAAAAGAATTAGATATAGAAAAGATTTTGGAATTAAAGATGAGGATATTGAGAGCTATATTAATGACTTGCCTTTGGCATTGTGGTTTGAAGAAGTTGCTAAAATTCTTGGTAATGCAGAAAAAATAAAAGTAGCATCAAATTACATAACAACAGACTTTTTGGGATTAAAAAAAGCAAATAATGAAGTAAAGCTTCCAAGTGCTTCGAACTTTGCAGAATTAGCTAACATGCTTTCAGAAAATACTATTTCTTCTCGTGGTGCAAAAGACATACTAGCGATGATTGTGTTGTCTGATGAGTCTCCATTAAAAATTGCTAATGAGAAAAATCTACTTCAGAAAAATGATGAAGGTGAACTCAAAGGGATAGTAGAAAAAATTATAGGAGAGAATCCTGAAGTAGTAGCTACATACAAAGGTGGAAAGGAAAACGCTATCATGTCTCTCGTGGGTAAAATAATCAAAGAAACAAATGGCTCAGCAAATCCTCAGGTAGTAATTAAATTATTAAAAGAATTAATAAAATAAATCTAGGTTAAACTTATGAAAACATTACGTGAATGTATTAAAGAAGCTGGGGAGAAAGGTGTAGCAGTGGGGCATTTTAATATTTCAAATCTAGAGGCACTGCACGGTATATATAATGCTGCGAAAAAGCTCAATGTGCCTGTGGTTATCGGAGTATCAGAAGGAGAAGAGTCTTTTGTTGGTATAGACGAAGTCGCTGTACTAGTGAAGATGCTCCGAGAGCGAGATAACTTTCCAATATTTTTAAACGCAGATCATCATGCGAGTTTTGAAAGTGTAAAGAAATGCATCGATGCAGGATTTGATGCTGTTATTATTGACGCTGCGAAATTGCCTTTTGAAGAAAATGTAGCTTTAACAAAGAAATGCGTAGATTATGCTCATGAAGTAAAAGCTATGACTGGCCGAGATATACTCGTCGAAGCTGAAATAGGATACATAGGTTCTGGATCAAACATTAAAGACTCTATCCCAGAAGGTGCAGGAATACTTACAAATCCTGAAGAGGCAAAGAAATTTGTCGATGAGACGGGGATTGATTTACTCGCTCCTTCCATTGGCTCTATTCATGGACTTATAAAAAGTGGTAAGCCTCATATAAATATAGAAGTTACAAAAGCTATCAGAGATATCACAAATACGCCACTTGTTTTACATGGTGGTTCAGGTCTTAGAGATGAAGACTTTACAAATGCTATAAAAGCTGGAGTAAATATGGTTCATATCAATAGCGAGATTCGTCTTGCTTTTCGTGAGGCGATAGAAAAGTCTTTGCAAGATTTACCTGGAGAGATAACTCCAGCAAAAATACTACAACCAGCAGTAGATGCTATCGAAAAAGTAGTAGAAGGAAGATTGAAATTGTTTAATATGATGAATTAATTTTTTTACCTTTATGATGTTAGGTTATATTTTCCGAATATTTTTTACTGCTGTGATAGGATTTCCTTGTTTGTGTATATACATGGGTTCAACAGCCTTAATGGATGAAATCGAAGAATGGATAAAAAAAGATCCTTTTTGGGCGTATTACTTATTGAAATGGCTGATTTTTCTAGTAGCTTCACCTTTTAAAGCTGGGGTAGTATTAATTTCTTAGAATAAGTTTTTATGTAATATGGAAAAAGAATTTGTCCCCAATAAACCTTTAGAAAAAGTTAGGAATAGTGTGGTGCATATCCTGATACTTGGAATTATTTTTTATCCAGTTACTTTTTTTATTAAAGATATCTTTTTATTAAAGATACTTTTTCTACTTTTAGTTTTTATCGCTCAGATTGTATTTGTATTTTTAAACAATGGACGAACTTTAAGCCATGTTATTTTTAAAACATATCACAAAGAAAAATACAAAAACTGGCAATGGCTAGTATGGAGTATTTTTTATACTGTAAGTGTAGCATCAATTCTATTTTGGGTATATTTTCCTTTTGATTTATTGATACTTAACTTAATAATCCAATATATAACATATTTAATAGCTGGTACTACCTTACATCAACTACTTGCTGGAAAGATGATTACGGGTACTTATAAATCAATCTAAATCTGATATAATATAAATACTTATGAAAGAAGACATACAAAAAATATTTAAAGGAGACGTGGAGGATAGCGATGAAACACTTACCAAGTATTCGCATGATGCGAGTGTTTTTGAAATCAGACCAAAGGTAGTTCTTTTCCCAAAAGACACAGAAGATATACAAAACTTAGTTAAATGGGTAAATGAAAATAAAGACACCTACGGCGAATTGTCTATTACGGCACGTTGTGCAGGTACGGATATGTCAGGAGGAGCAGTGGGAGAATCTATAATACTAGACTTTACTCGATACATGAATCAGGTTTTGTCATTTGAAGACCCTTTAAAGATAGTGGTTCAGCCTGGAATGTTTTATCGAGATTTTGAAAAAGTTACCCTAGAAAAGGGGACAATCTTACCTTGTTATACCGCTTCAAAAAACCTAAATGCTGTGGGAGGAATGTTTGGAAATAACTCAGCAGGAGAGCGAACACTCAAATATGGTAAAACTGAAGAATATGTAGTAGAAGCAAAAGTTGTTTTTAACGATGGTAATGCTTACACAGTAAAGCCGTTGAATGAAGAGGAATTAAAACAGAAGATGTCTCAGGGAGACTATGAAGGTAATTTATATAAAAGTATTTTTGAACTTATTCAGTCCAATAAAGAAGAAATACAAAAAGCCAAGCCAAACGTTCATAAAAATTCTGCCGGATATACTATTTGGAATGTTTGGAGTGAAGAAAAAAAGATTTTTGATTTAAATAAACTTCTCGTTGGTTCACAAGGTACTCTCGGTATCGCTACGGAGATCACTTTCAAGCTTGTAGTCGATCCAAAATACACAAAACTTCTCGTTGTGTTTTTACGTGATATGAGTTTGGTTCCAGAACTTGTAAATAGAATTTTAAAGTACAACCCCCAAACTCTTGAGTCTTATGACGACAAGACTTTCTTTTTGGTATTGAAATACATAAAAGATTTTACTAAATTATTAGGAGTTAAAAATTTATTTAAACTTATTTTTTCTTTTGGCCCAGAAACCATGATGACCCTAAGACATGGTTTTCCAAAGCTTATATTACTTGTAGAATTCACAGGGCATTCTCAAGAAGAAGCAGATATAGAAGCAGAGAGAGCATTGGCTGATTTAAAGAGCATGAAAGGAATAGGTATCAGACTTACTCGAGATGCTTTCGAAGCAAAGAAGTATTGGACCATACGTCATGAAGCTTTCAATATGATCCGTTATCATTTGAAAAAAGTAAAATCAAAACCATTTATTGATGATGTGATAGTGCGTCCTGAAAAATTACCAGAATTTTTTCCAGCTCTTTATAAGATACTAGGAGATTATAAGAAGCGTATGACTTTTGCTGTCGGAGGACACGCAGGAGATGGAAACTTACATATCTATACATTAGTTAATCCTAAGGATAAAAAATTAAGAGAAATGATCATGGAAGTTTCTGACAGAGTATACGATCTAGTGGTCCGACTTGGTGGGTCTATCACCGCAGAACATAATGATGGTTTGATACGTACTGCGTACTTAACTAAGATGTATAATAATCAAATCATAAATATCTTTAAACAGATAAAAGAAATTTTTGACCCTAAATACATTTTAAATCCAGGCAAGAAGGTAGTTCGAGAAGGAAGAGAAGGAACTAAAGAGTATATGGCTTCTCACATAACCCTCGAAAAATAAAGGTTTTTGTCCTTATTTTAAAGGTATTTCATTATCCATTTGCTTTTTTAAGTTTTTTGTATATAATAAAACCCATGTTTGAAATTAAAGCTAAAAAGAGAGATTTAAAAGAAAATTTAGAAACCTTAAGAAAGGGTGGTGAGATCCCAGCTGTATTTTATGGTATGGGTAAAGATACTACTTCTATCTCAATACCAACTAATGAATTTAAGAAAGTATGGAAACATGCAGGAGAATCTTCTGCTGTAAAACTTACTATGACTGGTGCAAACTTAGACGTGCTTATTCATGATGTTGGAGTGAATCCTATAACAGGTGAACCTATTCATGTAGATTTTATGGTTATAGATGCAAACAAAACTGTTGAAGTATCTATCCCATTAGAATTTACTGGTGTTGCTCCCGCTGTGAAAGCAGGACTTGGAGTACTAGTGAAAGTTCTTCATGAAGTTGAAGTTGAAGCTTTACCTAAAGACTTACCTCAATCTATCGTAATTGACATATCCTCTCTTGTTGACCTAGATAGTCAAATATCTGTGTCAGAAGTAGTATTACCAAAAGGTGTTACTATGGTCACAAAAGGAGTTGAGATTGTCGCTTCTATCGCAGCTCAAAAAGAAGAAAAAGAAGAAACTCCAGTTGACCTATCTGCTATTGAAGTAGAAAAGAAAGGAAAGAAAGAAGAGGAAGCTCCAGAAGCATAAGAAAAATTCAAAAATATGTTATAATAAAAACTATGGACAAAAAACCCATAGTTTTTATTTTGGTATTGATATTATCTTTTAGTGTGAGTTTTAAAAATACTCATGCTGCTTTTGACTGTCTTACTTTGACCACTGCTTCTTCTCAGTCTGATAAAGATTATTGTCGTATCGAATTAGGAAATATTGAAGCAGAACTTGCAGACTTGTTAAATAAACAAAAAGAACAACAGAAAAATACTGGAACCTTAACAGGTGATGTTAAATACTTAAATGCGCAAATCAATGCTTTAAAGACAAAAGTAAAAGCCCGAGCACTAGTCATAGCTCAACTAAAAGTTTCAATTAAAGAAAAGAGTAAAAAAATTGAAGGTTTATCCGAAAAAATTGAAAATCAATATGAGTCTTTAGGTCAACTAATTCGAAATACAAATGATTTTGATAATGAAAATTTAGTACATTTGCTTTTGTCTGATGCTAATTTATCTGATTTTTATGGAGACCTTGAATCTTATTCTTCTTTGAAACAAGCTATAAAAGTATCAGTTGATGAAATAAAGGGAATAAAGACAGATACAGAAACAGAAAAAAAAGATCTTGAAAAAAAACAAAATGCTGAAACAGACGCAAAAGTAGAACTCGAAGCTAGTCAAAAGAAAGTCGCTCAAACTGAAGCAGAAAAAAAGAAATTACTTTCTTTAAGTAAAAACAAAGAAGCAGAATACAAAAAACTTGCAGCAGAAAAGAAAGCAAAAGCAGATAAAATACGTTCCGCTTTATTCTCACTTCGTGACTCTAAGGCTATTCCTTTCGGTACTGCACTTGAGTATGCAAGACAAGCAGAGAAAGCAACTGGCGTAAGACCAGCTTTTGTTCTTGCAATACTTACTCAAGAAACAAATCTCGGAGCAAATGTAGGTACTTGTAATAGAGCGACTGATCCAGAAACAAAATCATGGAGAGTCATTATGAAACCAGATAGAGATATTCCTCCTTTTGAGAGAATTACCACCGCCTTGGGTATCAGTCCTGAAGGTCTTCCTTTGTCTTGTCCTTGGAAAGGTGGTTGGGGAGGAGCTATGGGGCCTTCACAATTTATTCCTTCGACGTGGGAGCTTTATGCAAAGAAAATAGCTGCTGCTTTGAGTATTTCCGGAATGCCAAATCCTTGGGAGCCAAAACATGCTTTCTTTGCTTCTTCTATTTATTTAGGTGAATTAGGAGCAGATAATGGTGGTTTTACAGCTGAAAGAACTGCGGCACTCAAATATTACGCTGGAGGAAATTGGAATAAAAAAGCAAATGCTTTTTATGGTGATGGAGTTATGAAGAAAGCTACTTCAATCCAAGCAGACATAGACTTGCTTTCAAATTAAAGTCGTGATATTCTGTAAAAACGATGAAAAAAGGTATACACCCAAAATACAATAGTAAAACAGTCGCAAGTTGCGCTTGTGGTGCAGAGTTTGAGATAGGATCAACTTTAGCTGATATCAAAGTTGAAATATGTAGTCAATGTCACCCTTTCTATACTGGAAATGAAAAGATAATGGACGTAGCAGGACGTGTTGATAGATTTAACAAGCGCCGAGCAAAAGCTGTATCAAAATAACTAAATATCATAGACATGAGCATTTTTTCTGCAAACAAAATAAATAGGTTGTTTGCCTAAAAAGGCTCATGTTTTTGTTTTATTATGGCAACATTTGATCTTGAAGAATTAAAGAAGAATAATCAGACGAGTTACCTAGCTCTTATTTTAGAGCGTCTTGCTCGTGAAGAAGCAGAAGTCCGAGAGATGTTAGACTCTGACGACACTCTTCATGAATTAGCAGCAAATGAGCTAAAGTCTATTCAAGAACAAAGAGACAATACAGAGAAACAAATTCAAGAAATTTTAGATAAAGAAAAAGAGGAAGAAGAATTTCCAAATGAAATAGTTCTCGAAGTGCGTGCTGGAGCGGGGGGAGACGAAGCTGCGCTTTTTGCTTGGGAACTTGCTCACATGTATGAGAGATTTGCTGAAGTTCGTGGTTGGCAATGGAAAGTAAACTATGAATCTAAAAATGATATAGGAGGATATAAAGAAGCGAGTTTCGAAATAAAAGGAAAAGACGTATATCGGCTTATGCGTTACGAGACGGGTGTCCACAGAGTGCAGAGAATCCCAGCGACTGAGAAGAATGGTAGAGTGCATACTTCTACTGCATCTGTGGCAGTACTTCCTATAAAGAAGAAAGTAAATTTTGAAGTAAATCCAGCAGACTTTGATATGGAGTATTCTCGCTCCGGAGGAAAAGGGGGGCAAAACGTAAACAAAGTTGAGACTGCTGTACGTATCATTCACAAGCCTACCGGGCTCGATGTGCGTTCTACCAATGAACGTAGTCAACTTGCAAATCGTGAGAAGGCCATGATGATACTTGTCGCAAAACTTCAACAACTTAAAGAAGAAGAGGAAGCAAAGAAATATGCTGGTGTTAGAAAGAATCAAATAGGTACAGGGGACAGAAGTGAGAAGATTCGTACTTATAACTTTTCTCAAGACCGTATCACTGACCATCGTATAAAAAAGTCATGGCATAATTTGCCGAAAATACTTGAAGGAGAGATAGATGAGATATTTAATTCTCTAGAGTCTGGAGAGACGGGAGACGAAGACGAAGAGTAAAATATTTGACCTAAAAATTTATATAGGTTACAATATCAATCCTGCATATTTGATGCAGTTTAGTTCTTTTAAATTTTTTGGTCTTGTGTTGTTTACGTGCAAGTGAGAGTCGGAAACAAAGTTAAGTAGGTTTGTATATCAAGCCCATTTAATTTTGTTCCCGATACACATAGTCGGGTAAAGATAAACATGACACGGGTCATGTAATTTTTCATTGTCTAACTTTTTCTTTTTATGGAAAGTACTCCGCCAGAGCAATTGCTGCACATCAAAAAAACCAAGAAAACAAAAAAACCAGTTATCCAGGTAAAGAAAAAGGTCGGATCATTTTTTGATTATAACAAACCTTCTACTTTGCCTACTTGTGCTGGGTGTAATCCTTCAAAGGATAAATCAAAACGAATTTGGTAATTTCTTTTTTCACCTTTTAAACACGAATTCTTATGCCGGAGACGACTGAGACCAGCACCTGGTTGGGATAAAGTATCCCAACCCCCATTTAGCGGACGTATACCTTTTTAGGTATGCTTCCGCTTTTTTATTTGTCTAATTGCATAAAACTTCTCTGTATGTCATACTACTTATTAAGTAGTTTTGGGGGCTTTTGTTAAATTGAGCGACTCTTTTCTACGGTATTATAATTAGTTTTTGCCTGAGTTTTTCTAAAAACAGGAGAAGTATATAGTATGGCTACAAAGCTATATGTAGGGGGACTCCCTTACTCAACAGGTGAAGATGCTCTTAAGGAGTACTTTGCACAAGCAGGTAATGTTACATCTGCTGTTATTATCATGGACAAGATGTCTGGTCGCTCAAAAGGATTCGGATTCGTAGAAATGTCATCTGACGCAGAAGCACAAAATGCTGTTGCAATGTTTAATGACAAGGAATTCGAAGGAAGAAAACTTACAGTTAACGAAGCTCGTCCAATGGAAGCTCGCCCTCCACGAACAGGTGGAAACGGTGGTGGATACGGAGGAGGAAATGGAGGAGGATACGGAGGTGGCCGCTCAGGTGGACGCCGAGAATACTAATCTATTCTTTACACTTAAATTAAATTTTGAAACAAAAAGCCCCGAAAGGGGTTTTTTGTTTGCTTAAAATAAGTATTTCTGTTATATTTTTTATATTGTTTTCGAGGTTTTTGAGCGTGTAGTTGTTGGTAATGTACCAGGATCCTTTCAATAGGGTTAAAGTTGTTTTTAAGTAAATATTTGAGCGTGTAGTTCAGTGGTAGAACGCTGTCCTGATAAGACAGAGGTCGATGGTCCGATTCCATCCACGCTCACAAATGTGCGGGGCACATTTTTGAGAGACGGAGGCTGACGAGCCGAGTCCGGGTCGGGAAAGTTTTCACCAGAAAACTATTCCTGACCACAAGACTAAAGAAAAAATAAGCTGCGAAAATTCTGACCCAGTAGGTCAATGTGCTCATTGAGCGACGGCGAGGAATTATTTGTAGTCACAATGCGATTTTGTTTTATGAAAAAAGAAGAAAATCAATTTAACCAAAACAACCCATGGTGGAAGCCGGCCATGTTTTTTTATGCAAAAGTTACATCTTGGATAATCTTTCCAATTTTAATTTCAGTATTACTTTCTAAATATTTTTTAGATAATAATCAAATTTTATTTTTTGTTTTAATAGTCTTGAGTTTCGGCCTAACATGTTTTGGTATCTACAAAGAAATAAAAATATACAAAAGAGATATAGATAAAAATGACAACAAATAATATACAAGAAAATATACAAGAAATAGACAATCAGGAGATAACCTCATCAGAGGTGTCACATATTGAAGAAGCAAAACCTGTGCATGAAGTGACTATTTACGCTGAACCACTTTTTAAGATTGGAGATTTTCAGGTTACAAATTCACTCCTTACTTCATGGCTAGCTGTTTTTGTCATAATTATTTTCTCTTTAATTATTAGATTGAAATTAAAAAAAGTTCCAGGAAAACTCCAACATGTGTTTGAGATAGTCTTAGATGGAGCACTTTCACTTGTTGATCAGGTTACGAATGACAGAAAAATTTCTAATAAAATCTTTCCGGTTGTGTTTAGTGTGTTCGTTTTTATATTGATAAACAATTGGTTGGGAATATTACCTTTTATTGGTTCTATGGGTTTTTATATGATGGAAGAAGGACACCAAGTGTTTGTCCCTTTATTTAGAGGAGGTACTGCTGATATAAACATGACCTTAACTCTAGGTATAGTAGCTGTAATAGGTTCAAATCTATTTGGAATAATTACCTTGGGTGCATGGAAAACTTTAAATAAATATGTTAAGCTACAAGAACTTGGTTCTATTTTTACGAAAGTACGTAAAGATCCAAGTGTGCTAGTAGTAGCACCGGTATCGTTCTTTGTAGGAATTATAGAGTTTATAGGTGAGATAGCAAAAATAGCGTCTCTTTCTTTCCGTCTTTTTGGAAATATTTTTGCTGGTGAAGTGTTGCTTTCTTCAATGGCTGCAATACTTGCTTTTGTATTACCAACACCATTTCTATTTTTAGAAGTGTTTATTGGTCTTATTCAAGCACTTATATTTAGTTTGTTGACGACGGTATACTTTACAATAGCAGCTCAAGATCATTCTGAACACGAAGAACACGAACATGGTCATGATAAGGAAAAAAGTAAAGAGGGAGAGTTATCACATATTTAGTTTATTAAATTATTAATAAAAAGGTCAAAATTATAAAAATTAGTATATCCCGAATATCGGGGAAAAAATTATGGAAACAGAAGTAGTAAGTTCAGTTGTAAATTTAGCTCCAGTGGCAAAGGCTTTAGCAATAGGTCTTCCAGCAGTCGGTGCAGCATTAGGTATTGGTATGATTGGTAGTAAAGCTATGGAAGCTATTGGACGAAATCCAGAAGGAGCAGGAAAAATTTTAGTTCCTATGCTACTTGCATCAGCATTCGCAGAAGCTGTGGCTATTTACGGTTTGGTTATCGCTTTTTCAATTAAATAAATTTAAACAAAAATCATAATGGAAGCACTGATTTCAACATTTCACATAGATTGGAAGTTAATGATTGCGCAAATCATTAACTTTATTTTGGTATTCTTAGCATTATATTTTTTAGCTGCTAAGCCTCTAAAAAAGATAATACAAGAGAGAACAGAAGAGATAACTACTGGTCTTTTAAACGGTAAAGAAAATGCAGTTCTTTTAGAAAATACAAAGAAAGAATATGAGGCTGTTTTAGTACAGGCTCGAAATGACGCACATAAATTACTTCAAGATACTAAAAAAGAAGCAGGAGTAAAGAAGACAGAAATGATGGAAGAAGCAAAGAAAGAGGTTGCTGTTATGATTGAAAATGGAAAGAAAAGTCTCGAAGCTGAAAAGACAAAAATGCTTACAGAAGCAAAGAAAGAGATTGTCTCACTTATAGTTCAAACTACTGAAAAAGTAATTGGTTCTAAGGTGGACGGTGCTTATGAAGCAAAGGTAGTAAAAGAGTTGAATAATATATAAAATGGCAACATTGTCACACAACGATATAGCACAAGCCATCTATATGGCGTCGAAAGATAAAAAAGGGCACGAGCTGTCTGATATTGTGCATTCCACTGTGAAATTTTTAGCTAAAAAAAGATTGATCTCTAAGTCGGAAAGTATTTTAAATAAACTTGAAAAATTTTCAAATAAAGAGGATGGAATACTAATAGCAAAAATTGTCAGTGTTAAATATTTAGGAGAGGATAGTAAAAAAGATATAGCTTCTATTTTGAAACAAAAATATAACGCTAAAAAAGTTTTGTTCGAAGAAGTCGAAGACAAGACTGTTTTAGGAGGAGTAAAGATTGAAGTAGAAAATGAGATTATAGACCTAACCATTTTTAATAAATTAAAAAAGTTACAAGAACATTTAACAAGATAAGTTTATGAGCAACAACACAATTGTAGAAAATTTAAAAAAAGAGATTGAGAATTTTTCTTTAAAAACAAAAGCTGAGAAAATCGGTCATGTAGTAGAGGTTTTTGACGGTATCGCAAAAGTCTCAGGGCTTTCTGATGTAAAATCTTCAGAGATGGTGACTTTTGTTGGAGGGGAAGTTGGTGTTGTTCTAAACTTAGAAGAAGATACCGTAGGTATCATTATCTTGGGAGAATTTTCTAAAATCAAAGAAGGAGATGAAGTACGTTCTACTGGACGTATTTTAGAAATACCTGTTTCAAATAATCAAATTGGACGTGTGTTGAATGCTCTAGGAAACCCTATTGATGGAAAAGGAGAAGTAAAATCTGACAAAAATTACCCTATTGAAAAAGTTGCTCCTGGAGTGGTAACACGTCAAGGAGTGGATCAGCCAGTTTCTACGGGTATCAAAGCTATCGATGCGCTTATACCAGTAGGACGAGGTCAACGTGAGCTTATTATCGGAGATAGACAGACAGGAAAGACCGCTATTGCTATCGATGCTATTTTAAATCAAAAAGGTCAAGATATGATTTGTGTTTATGTGTCTATTGGTCAGAAAGATTCTAAGCTTCGCAAAATACAAACTCGTTTAGAAGAAGGTGGTGCTATGGATTACACCATCATTGTATCAGCTGGTAGTTCTGAACCAGCAGCACTTTCTTATATTGCTCCTTATGCTGGAGTTGCTATTGCTGAATCATTTATGGATCAAGGGAAAGATGTTTTGATAGTATATGATGATTTGTCAAAACACGCGGTAGCGTATCGTGAAATTTCACTTCTTCTTCGTCGTCCACCAGGTCGTGAAGCGTACCCTGGAGACGTTTTTTATTTGCATTCAAGACTTTTGGAACGAGCGTGCCGAAGAAATAAAGATTATGGAGGAGGATCTATAACAGCGTTACCTATCATTGAAACTCAAGCTGGTGACCTGTCTGCATATATTCCTACAAATGTTATTTCTATTACAGATGGACAAATTTTCCTTGAGACTGATCTTTTTTATAAAGGTGTACGTCCTGCTGTAAACGTCGGATTTTCTGTGTCTCGTGTAGGAGGAAGTGCTCAGATTAAAGCTATGAAAAAAGTTGCAGGAACATTGAAGCTTGACCTTGCTCAATTCCGAGAACTCGAAGCTTTCGCTCAATTCGGATCAGACTTAGATGATGCTACAAAGAACCAACTCGAGCGTGGTAAAAGAGCAGTAGAACTTTTAAAACAACCTCAATACGCGCCTGTTCTCACACAGCACCAAGTCGTATCTTTATATGCTTTAGTTAAGGGCTACATGGATACTGTCCCCGTAGATCAGATTAAAGCATTTGAAACAGGACTTATCGAATACGCAGAAGCTCATGCAAAGACTTTCATAAAAGAAGTTGTAGAAAAGAAAATGTGGTCAGATGACGGAGAGGCACAATTAAAGAAAGCTATTGAAGACTTCAAGGTTTCTTTTATTAAATAAATAAAAAAAATGGCTGGAACAAAAGAAATTAAAAGAAGAATAAAAAGTGTGAAGAGTACAAAGAAAATCACGAAAGCGATGGAACTTGTATCTGCTTCTAAAATGAAACGTGCAGTTGCAAAAACTCTCGCGTCTCGTTTGTATGCAAATTATTCTTGGGAGCTTTTAACTTCTTTGTCAGGTAAACTCGAAGAAATAACTCATCCATTTTTTATAGAAAATACTGAAGGTAAAATACTTGTGATACTTATAACTTCAAATAGAGGCCTTTGTGGGGGTTATAATGCTCAGGTAATTAAGAAAACTATTTTAAAAATCAAATCATTAGAAAATGAACAAATAGAATTTTTGACTATTGGTAAAAAAGGTGATGCAGCGATGCGTAGAGTAGGTCAAGATGTAGTTGCTTCCTTTTTGGATTTACCGGACATTATTTCTTTGTCTGATATAAATCCAATTTCAAAGTATATAACTACTGAATATAAAAAGGGTACATATAAAAGTATTTATGTTGCATACACAGACTTTGTGTCTGCTCTGTCTCAAACTCCAAGAATTAGAAAACTTTTACCAGTTTCAAAAAAAGAATTACAGAAAGCGATTCAAGACGTCGGAGACCAAAAATCAAGAGAATTACTAGAAAAAAAAGAAGACACAAACCAGTATATTTTCGAAGGGGACATGAACACTTTGATTGAATCACTTGCAGAGAAATTAGTGAAGATGCAGATATATCAGATGTTATTGGAGTCAAATGCTTCAGAACAATCTGCTAGAATGATGTCTATGAAAAACGCAGGAGACGCAGCAAGTGAGATGATAGACGACCTTACCTTAGTATTCAACAAAGCAAGACAAGCAAACATTACAAGAGAGATAAGTGAGATAAGTGCCGGTATGGCAAGTGTGAGCTAAAAGTCCTGAGCTTGTCGAAGGATTAAAATATTATAAGCATTATTAAATATATTATGAACAAAATAGGAAAAATCAAAAGAATTATTGGACCGGTCGTAGACGTAGAATTTGAGGGTTATATGCCAGAAGTATACAGTGCTCTTACTTTGCAAAAAGATGGTAAAGACCTCGTCCTTGAAGTAGAGCAACACATAGGTGGAGGAATGGTTCGAACTATTGCTATGGATTCTACTGATGGACTTTCTCGAGATATGGATGTCACTGACACTGGTATGCCTATTTCTGTACCTGTTGGAAAGGGTACACTCGGAAGAATTTTCAATGTCTTAGGTCAACCTATTGATGATGCTGGTAATGTAAACTCACAAAAACTTTCACCTATTCACCGTAAGGCTCCATCTTACGTTTCTCAAGCTACTAAAGTTGAAATACTCGAAACTGGAATTAAAGTTATTGATCTTATCTGTCCTGTTTTAAAAGGAGGTAAAGTCGGACTATTCGGAGGTGCTGGAGTAGGTAAGACTGTGGTGATTCAGGAACTAATTCACAACATTGCTTCTAACCACGGAGGATATTCTGTCTTCGCCGGAGTTGGAGAGCGTACTCGTGAAGGAAATGACCTATATCACGAAATGAAGGATTCTAAAGTTCTCGACAAGGTTGCCATGGTCTTCGGACAAATGAACGAACCACCAGGAGCTCGTATGCGTGTAGCCCTCACAGGTCTCACTATGGCTGAACATTTCCGAGATCAAGAAGGCAAGGACGTACTTTTCTTTATAGATAATATTTTCCGTTTTACTCAAGCAGGTTCTGAAGTGTCTGCACTCTTAGGACGTATTCCGTCAGCGGTGGGATATCAGCCAACACTTGCATCAGAAATGGGAGCGATGCAAGAACGTATCACTTCTACTGATAAAGGTTCTGTGACTTCTGTGCAAGCAGTGTATGTACCTGCGGACGACTTTACAGATCCAGCTCCAGCGACTACTTTTGCTCACCTTGATTCTACTGTGGCTTTAAACCGTTCACTTTCTGAGCTTGGTATTTACCCTGCAGTGGATCCACTAGACTCTTCTTCTACTATTCTTGATCCAAATATCGTAGGAGTAGAACACTATGAAGTTGCTCGTGAAGTACAAAGAATTTTGCAACGCTATAAAGACTTACAAGACATTATTGCTATTCTTGGTATGGAAGAACTTTCAGAAGCAGACAAGGAGCTTGTTGCTCGTGCAAGAAAAATTCAGAAATTCCTTTCTCAGCCATTTTTCGTTGCAGAACAATTTACAGGTACTCCAGGACAGTATGTATCACTTGCTGACACTATTCGTTCATTCCGAGAAATATTAGATGGAAAGCATGACAGTAAATCAGAGCAAGAGTTTTATATGAAGGGAGCATTGTAATTTTAAATATGTCAAAACAAATAAAACTAAAAGTCGTAACACCAGAAAGACTTGTTCTTGAAGAACTTGTTGATCAAGTATTAATCCCTACCACAGAAGGAGAGATAGGTGTTTTACCCGGACACATTCCTCTCATCGCAGGACTTGCTTCGGGTGATGTTGTAGGGATGGTAAAAGGCGAACATATTCCTATGGCCGTAGTCGGGGGGTTTGTTGAAGTAAAAAATAATTTGGAAGGTAATACTGAAGTCGCTATTCTTGCAGACTTTGCAGAACATATTTCAGAACTTTCAGACGAGATGATAGAAAAAGCAAAAGCTCGTTCAGAAGAATTGAAAAAACAAATGGAAAATAATGAAGTTGTAGACTTTGAACATTTCGAATCAGAACTTGAACGTTCAATCACTCGTATAAAAATAGCCGATAAATGGCGCACTAAAAAATATAGGAAATAAAAACAGGATCCAATCATTTAAAATGAGAGGATCCTGGGTTTTTTGCAGTGTGGAGACGGTTCTTGTTCTGTCCTAAAGCTTTCGCCGAGGAAAAATTACCCGTTTAGGAAGCTAATGCTTCACCATAACTGCAAAATTGTCAATTTCGAACTACAACTCCTTTGGGTCCTTCTCTTCAATCTTAAAAGCTACCTGTGCGGCTTTTAAATAGATAGGTCCGATTACGGCCATGATTTTTTCGGGTGTCACTTTGATACGTTGCGCTACATTGCCAATTTTCCGATTAGTCTCGGCAAGAACAATTGACTGTTCGCTAAGGAATACCCCTAGGAGTGCTTCAAGGATTTGAATCCTTTCTTCTGACGCGATTTTCATAATATAAGGTACTTTAAAAATTTTTGCCTACTCTTTGACCTGATTTTCGGCATACTCAGGAATGTCACAAAGTGGACGTATTCAATAAATAGGATACTACTTTTTTATGTATTTGTCAAGTTATAAAAATTCTAAGTTTTTTGATGAAAGTGATATAATCACATATATGCAGAATTTTAATGAAAAACTAGAGAATTTTGATCAAAAAATAATAAATTGGGCAAGAGGAGCAATGCTTCCATTTGCTCGTTTTGCTGTATTTCTTGTGTATTTTTGGTTTGGGTTATTAAAGGTATTAGAGACCAGCCCAGCTAGTCCTCTTGTGTTGGCTCTTTTGGACAGGACTATGCCTTTTGTCTCACCGGACGCTTTTTTGATAGCTTTTGGAATACTTGAAATGGTAATAGGTTTACTCTTTATAATTCCACGACTCGAACGTCTAGCAGTATTTGCTTTATTTTTGCATCTTATCACTACCACTATGCCTCTTGTATTATTACCTTCATTCGTTTGGCAAGGTTTTCTTACTCCTACTCTAGAAGGACAATATATAATTAAAAATGTTTTACTATTATCTGCAGGGATTACAGTTTTGGCATCTTTGTCTACCTTAAAAAAATCGAACACTAGCAATGTCTAATTTATATATAGTAGCAACTCCTATCGGTAACATGGGGGACATAACTTTTCGCGCAATAGAGACTTTAAAAGAAGTTGATATGATTTTGTGTGAAGATACTCGAGAGACAAAAAAGATATTGAATAAATTTAATATTGATAAGCCAACGATGAGCTATCATGCTCAAAGTAAACTTTCTAAAACAGATAAAATCTTTGAGCTTTTAGAAGAAGGTAAAAACCTAGCTCTTGTGTCTGATGCAGGTACTCCTGGTATATCTGACCCTGGAGCAATGCTTGTCTCTCAAGTTAAAAAACATTTTGGGGACAGTGTTCGAGTCGTGCCTATACCTGGTGCTACGGCCCTCATCACAGCACTTTCTGCCTCAGGTCTCCCTACTCATGAATTCACATTCTTAGGATTTTTGCCACACAAAAAGGGAAGAGAAACTCTCTTTAAAGAGATAGCAGAGTCGGACAGAACCATGGCTTTTTATGAATCACCACACAGAATAATGAAAACGTTAGAAGCATTAGTAAAATTCTGCCCAGATAAAAAGGTCTGTGTTGCTCGAGAACTTACAAAGATATATGAAGAATTTATTACAGATACTCCAGAAAACGTTTTGAAATATTACGAAGAAAATAAAGATAAAGTCAGAGGTGAGTATACAGTGCTAGTAGGGAATGCATAAAGATTGACTTTAACTCTGGTTTATAAGAAACTTGAATATATGAATTTTTATAAAGAAATGTTTAGTGCTTATTCAAAAGCAAATGATGAAGAGTTGTACAAAGAATTTAGTACAAAGGATTTAATCTTGCGTGATTATCTAGCGATAGAACGAACGATACTTACAAATGAGGCTACTTTTCTTGCTTACATTCGAACCAGTCTTACCGTCGTTGTTGTAGGGGTTACTTTATTTCAATTGTCACCAGGTAAAGATATCTTGCAATACATAGGTATTGGTTTTGTTCTTTTTGGTTTTTATATTTTTATCCGTGGCTCAATACGTTCATCTCGCATGAAGATAAAAATAGACAGATTCTTAGAAAAGAAAAAAGAAGTAGAAGAAAATAATAAATAGTTCTTAGAGCAAATCTTCAGGATCTATATGAATAGCAAAAGAAGAGGGAAGTGAGCTGAGTTTTAAAGAGATTTGTTTATCTATACTACCCCCAATAGATATATCAGGCAGAGACCATTCGTGAGGTTCTAATTTTATAAGTACATTTGTGGTATATTTGCCTTTCAGTTTTTCAATAAAACCTCCAAAGATAGTAGGGTTATAGTCTTTAAAAACATCAGCTAAAGCTTTTCTGGTATGAATAGTCTCTTCTTTGTCAGCCAAGTGACTTATCTTTATAAATCTTTTATAAGGTGGATAGCCTAAGTTTTTTCTATCTTCAAGTTCTTCTCTTACATAAGACATGAGGTTTCCTGTCTGGAGAGCGTTTATGGCGCTATCATTTATATTTTTTGTTTCAATAATAAATTTGTCTTCTGTTTTATGCATAATTCCAAACATGATTTGAAGTATTTTTTCACTCATTTTAAAATTCGGTATGCTCCACAATGAATCAAAAGATGCTATGAGTGAAAGAGAAACTTTTTCTTTTAAATAAAAAAGCGCCATCTCTGTGCCGACAAGTATCGCCCCATTTGTTTCTTCAAATTCTTTTATTATTTTTATAGCGTCAGTAGCATTTTTTGCTATTTCTTTGTCTAATTTAAATATTTTATTTTTTGGAAAATTATTTTTTAAATCTTCAAAGACCGTATCTGTGCCTATACCCATAGGTATCAAGTTCCAGCTATCGCAGTATCCGCATGTAATATCAGGACTTTTTTCCATTTTGCATTTATTACATACAAACATTCTTTTATTTCCATCTTTTGAAGTGTAGAGGACTACTGGGGCCATGCATGTATCACAAGACACTTCACTTCCACAACTTTTACATACAGTAAAAGTAGCTAATCCTTTACGTAAGGAAAAGACAAAAACGTTTTTATTCTTAGAAAGAGTTTTTGAAATATTTTCTAAGCTTTCATTGCTCAATACTTTAAACCTAGGCACCTCTTCTTGCTGTCCTTCTATTTTTTTATTTTTCTCTATCACTTTTATTTCACCTTCAAAATTTACTCTAAAAGACAATGGCCTTAATTCATTTATGTTGTCTAATTCTTTTCTGCCTACTGTTTCAAATCGAAGTAAATTGTCCCCAATGATGAGCTTCGCGTATATTTTTGAAGCAAATATCTCTACAAAAGTTCGAAGGTCTATGTATGGTCTAGACATTGTTTTGTAAGCACTGCTATTTTCATGTTCTAGAATTATTGTTTCCAAGTCGTGCCTTGGTATAGATAGATACGGCGCTGTACCTATGATTAATACTGGATGAGGGGAAGAAATGATAGTGTCTATTTTAGACAGCATTTTCTTGGCTGGTATGCCGCTATGTATAGAGATGACAAAGTTTTCTATGCCTTTCTTTAGCATTTCCTCAAAATCTCTTATGTCATGTTCTGTGGGTAATACTATAAATATAGATTTTTTATTTGCAAAAGAACTTCGTATGAGTGTCTTGTAGTAAGACATCCTTTCTTCATAAGGAGCTTGGAAAAGAACTTTTTCTGCTTTGATATTTTTTGAGCTATTTTCGTATATTTCTATCTTATTTTTATTTTCTATATATATTTTAGAAATATGATCATATTTCTCTTTCAGAATGCTAGGTATGATACTAGAGATGACAGCACTTTTATTTGTAGCAAAATACATACTAAGAAGCATAGATGTTTCTATTAATTCTGTTTTAAAAATAGAAACTTCTTTTGTCTCTATAATTTTTTTTAAATTGAAATCCATGTCTTTTATTTGAGACTTTGCATCACTAGCATCAGTAGAAGATATTACTAGACCGAGCCCCTTTTTATTTCGTACAGTTATCCCTACAATACTACCCAAAGCTATGTTTTGGGCTGAAAAATAGGTCAATTCTTCTTTAAAAGAGTTCTTTTGGAGAGGGATGACAGTCACGAGTTTCATGTTTTTATTCTAGCATATACTGTGATATATTGTCCTTATGGGTATTTTTTCAAGAAAATTAGGAATAGACTTAGGTACAGCAAATACTCTCGTGTTTTTGCCTGGTAAAGGCATCGTTTTAAATGAACCTTCTGTTGTAGCTGTTTCAGAACAAGACAATAAAATACTAGCTATTGGTTTTGAAGCAAAGAATATGATAGGTAAAACACCAGATTCTATCATCGCATATAGACCGATGAAGGACGGTGTTATAGCAGACTATCGAGTGACAGAAGCAATGCTCCGGTATTTTATAAATAAAGCGATGGGAAAGTTTAATTTTTTCAAACCTGATGTGATGGTCTCTGTTCCTGCGGGAGTCACTTCAACTCAAAGAAGAGCTGTCATCGAAGCCACTATTAAGGCTGGAGCAAAAAATGCTTATGTGGTGAAGGAGCCTATTCTTGCTGCTATTGGTGCTGGTATTCCTATTCATGAATCAAAAGGTTATATGATAGTAGACATCGGTGGAGGTACGACGGACGTGGCTGTGATATCACTCGGAGGCATAGTGGCTTCTACTTCTGTAAAGTGTGCAGGGAACAAAATAGACGCGGCTATTGCTGACTATATCAAAAAAACTTTTAACCTTGCCATTGGAGACAAGACCGCAGAAGAAGTAAAGATAAAGATAGGTGCAGCTGTACCACTAGAAGAAGAATTAAAAGTCACTATCAAGGGACGTGACTTTATCCAAGGTCTTCCTCGTAGTGCTCAAGTCGGTACAAATGAGATAGTTAAGGCAATCGACGGAGAATTAAAGCAGATCATAAAAGCTATCAAAGATGTATTAGGAGAAACTCCTCCAGAACTCGCGTCGGATATAATAGACCACGGTATTATCATGACTGGTGGGTCATCACTCCTTCGTAATTTGGCTGATTTGGTATATAGAAAGACTGGCGTAAAAGCAGCTGTGGCTGACGATGCTTTGTATTGTGTAGTAAAGGGAACGGGGATAGCCTTGGATCACTTAGATGTATACAAGAAAGCTATTTTAAGTAAAAAATAATCTATAAAGATGCAAATTTCTTTACATATAGATAAAAAAAACTTACATCATGCGTATTTATTAGAAGGTGATAAAAATGAAATCATCCCTCAAGTTTTTTCTATTTTAGAAGATTTAAATATAAAAACTTCTGCTAACCCTGATTTTTATAATTTAGATATAGATAGTTTTAAAATAGATGATGCAAGAAATTTAAAATCCATGACGAGCGACAGGTCTTTTTCTGGAGAAGCTACTAGTAAAAAAATATTTTTAATATCTGCAAATAGTTTTTTATTAGAAGCTCAAAATTCATTATTAAAAGTATTTGAAGAACCAATAGAAAATACGCATTTTTTTATAGTGACACCAAGCACACAGATATTTATTCCAACACTTTTATCTAGATTTTTTGTAATTAAATCTGAGTCTGCGTCCGCTAGGCAAGACCTAATGGAGGAAAATACTTTAGAGGCAGAAAAATTTATAAAGTTGCCTTTAGTTAAGAGGATAGATTTTTTAAAAGAATTATTAGCTGTCGATGAAGACGAAGAAGAGGGAAATGAGAAGGATTCACCGCGAGCTCGGGCATTGAGATTTTTAGATAACTTAGAATTCGTTTTACATAAAAAAATATCTAAATCAAATCACATAGGGTTACCCTATGTAGAACTTTTTAAGCAGATGTTTATTGTACGTAAATACCTCCGTCAGCCAGGTTCATCAGCCAAAAGTCTTATGGAATCAGTAGCTTTGGGAATACCTGAGAAAATGATATAATACACACAATATGAATTACAATTTTTCACAATTTAAAACCGAATTAAAGAAAGTAGAAGAGTTTTTAAGTAAAGAATTTAGTCAGTTGAATATCGGCCGGGCGTCACCAATGGTGCTTGATGGAGTTGCTGTTGAATCTTATGGAAGTTATGGACCAATAAAAAATATGGCTTCTGTAAACATTGAAGATCCAAAGACTCTTCGTATCGTACCTTGGGATAAAACTCAAATAAAAGCTATCGAAAAAGCTATTCAGGCTGCAAACCTCGGTCTTTCTGTGGCTACTGATGATGCTGGAATCCGCGTTATTTTTCCTCAACTTACTACCGAAACCAGACTCACCCTTGTAAAAGTGTTAAAACAAAAATTAGAAGAATCTAGAATAACCGTACGTCAAGAAAGAGAAAGAATCTGGGATGAGGTTCAAGCAGAAGAAAAAAATGGAAAACTTACAGAGGATGAAAAATTCTTTGCGAAAGGGGAGTTGCAGAAAATAATAGACGAAGCAAATGCAAATTTAGAAGCAATTTTCGAAAAAAAGGAAAAAGAAGTAATGAATTAATCTATGAATATAATTATCTTTATCATTATACTATTAGTGCTTGTTTTGGTTCACGAAGCTGGGCATTTTTTTACTGCGAAAGGTTTTGGTGTACGAGTAGATGAATTTGGTTTTGGTTTTCCTCCAAAAATGATGACTTTGTTTAAAAAAGGGGAGACAGAATACACTTTGAATTGGTTGCCTATTGGAGGATTTGTGAAGATTTTCGGTGAAGACCCAAATGAAGAAAATACAAATGGACCAGAAGCATCAAGAAGTTTTGTAAATAAACCTCGTTGGCAACAAGCCATAGTACTTTTCGCAGGTATTGCAGCAAACTTCTTACTTGCATGGTTACTATTTTCTATTGGTTTTATGACAGGACTTCCTACTTCTGTTCAAAGTGCGCCTAAGGATGTAGTACTTCAGAATACTCATCTTACAGTTCTTTCTGTTTTAAAAGATTCACCTGCAGAAATAGCTGGACTTAAAACAGGGGACAAAATTGTCGCTGTAAAAAGTTTTGGTGATGCAAATACTGTCAAAACTTTAGACCAAATTAATCCTGAAGCTTTTACAAATTTTATACGTTCACAAAAAGATACAGAGATAGAAGAAGTTGAAATTTCATATTTGAGAGGTAACGATGCTACTACTTTAACTGCAAAAATGATTCCGAAATTAAATGCAGAAAATAATCCAATAATAGGTATTTCTATGGATGAAATTGGAATTTTAAAACTCCCTTTCTTTAGTGCCTTTGTTGAAGGTATGAAGTTAGACTGGAACGTGACTAAAGCTACTGTTGTAGGGCTCTTTTCTATAATAAAACAAGCAGTACAAGGTGAAAATGTTTCAAGCTCTCTTACTGGTCCTGTGGGTATGGTGAGCGTTGTAGGTGATGCTTCAAAATTTGGCTTCGCTTATCTTATTTCTTTTGCAGCCCTTATCTCAGTAAATCTTGCAGTTATAAATCTTTTACCTTTTCCAGCGCTTGATGGAGGTAGATTACTTTTTTTACTTATTGAAAAGATACGTGGCAAAAGATTGAACCAGAATTTTGCAAATACAGCAAACATGATAGGTTTTTGGTTGCTTATTCTGCTTATGGTTTATATCACTTATAAAGATATAGCAAAATTACTATAAAATTTAATATAAACAAAAAATCTCTAGAATTATATTCTAGAGATTTTTTGTTCTGTGTTTGAATCTTTTATTTCGTAACCAAGATCATTTATCTGTGTTCTTAATTCATCTGATTTTTTAAAATCTTTTTCTTTACGAGCTTGTTCTCTTTGTTCAACTAGTATTTTTATTTCTTCTGGAATTTCGTCTTCTGTTAAGTTTTCAAAACCAAGTCCTAGTACTTTATCAAAGTCGATTAGAGTAGCCTTCTTGTCTTTGTTTTGTATCGTCTCATCTTTCACAAGTTCCCATACTAGGGCTAATGCTCGAGGAGTGTCTAAGTCATCTTCTATAAAAGCTGTGAATCTTTCTTTGTAGGATTGATTGATTTCACCTATGTCAGGTCCAAGGTCTAAATACAGTCTAAACAGTCTTTTTAAGCCCATTTCAGCCCCTAGGAGGGCCTCCCAGACAAAGTTTACCTTGCTTCTATAACTCGCCATAAGTAGCCAAAATCGATAGGCTAGAGGGTTCACATTTTGATCTTTTAAATCTTGAAGTTTGTAGAAATTTCCAAAAGACTTTGCCATCTTTTTATGGTCTACAAGTACCCATTCGTTGTGCATCCAGTATTTTACAAATTGTTTTCCGGTATAGCTTTCTGATTGTGCTATTTCATTTTCATGATGAGGAAACATATTGTCTACTCCGCCTGTATGTATGTCGAGTTCGTTACCTAGGTTTGCGATAGACATAGCAGAACACTCTATATGCCACCCAGGTCTTCCTTTTTTTAATACTGAATTTGATCCAACCCATGAAGAAGGATCCCAAGAAACATCACCATCATTTTCGTCCCAGCTTTTCCATAAAGCAAAATCTTCTACGTTATCTTTGTCGTATTCGTCAGATTTTATTCTGCCTTGAGCATTTTCTTTTTGATTTTGGATTGTTGCACCAGATAATTTTCCGTAAGTGTTGAATTTATTTATATCAAAATACACACTACCGTCTGAGCTGGTATATGCATAACCCTTTTCTAAGAGATTTTCTATGATGTTCACCATTTCTGGTATATAGTCAGTAGCTTTTGTGAATTTGGTGGGAGGTAAGATGTTTAGTGTTTGAATATCTTTAAAAAATTCTTCACTGTAAAATTCCGTAAATTCTTTTAAGCTTTTTCCTTCTTTCTGAGAATCTCGGATAGTCTTGTCATCAACATCGGTCAAATTCATTATGTGTTTTACGTTGTATCCAGAGTAAGCCAGGGTTCTTTTCAAAATATCAGCAAATATATAAGCTCGATAATTACCTATATGTGGATAGTTATAGACAGTAGGCCCACAAGAGTACATACGTACTTCATTCTCATTTAATGGCTTAAATATTTCTTTTTCTTTTGTTAGAGAATTGTAAAACTGTATCGGCATAAATTTAAGCTTCTTGTGAATCCTTGAATTCGTTTTTGTAAATTGAAATTAAAGTATAAAGTAATGAAATAGTAAGTGGTCCTACTAGTATACCAATAGGTCCTAAAAGAGAAATTCCCCCCAAAACAGAAATAAGTACCAATAAAGGTGGTAAATTTATTTTTCCACCTATGAGGTAAGGATTTAAAATATTATCAATAGTGCCTACTAGTGTCAGAGACCAAGCCAAAAGTCCTATCGCGGCTCCGGTATGTCCAGTGGCCAAAAGATATATAATAGCAGGTACAGAGACGAATCCAGTACCAACCATAGGTATTAGAGATGCCACAGCTGCGACGACACCCCAAAGAGCAGGATTTGGTATACCCACTATCCAAAGTCCAAGACCTAAAAATGTACCTTGTAAAAATCCTATCAATATATATCCTTTCACTACACCATTTATAGCATTCGTTAATTTTTGGATTATTTTTGAGTCGTCTTCATCTCTAAGAGGGCTTAGTTTTATCAAAGTTTTTTTCCATTGGTGTCCATCTTTAAAGAAATAAAACATCGCAAGAAGCATTAAAGTAAATGAGAAGAATGCAGACAAAGTAGTGCTAAATATTTTTGCAATATTGTTTGTTACAAAAAAGACAAATTCTGAGATCTTCTGACTTGCATCAAAATTTACACTATCAGGGAGCAATTTGTTTGCTGCATTTTCTATTGAATCAATAAAAGGTCCAGAATTACCTCCAGTGACTAGATAGAAGTAGGCTTCTTGACTTTGATTAAAAACAATAGCTCCTATACCTAGGATGGGGCCTAAAAGTATGATGGTGAATACTGTTACAGTTAGAAAACTAGAAAGCCAATGAGGTAGATTTTTTTTATTAAACCATTCATACATAGGATAAAAAACAACAGAAAAAGCTATACCTAACACTAGAACTACCCAGAAAGGTTTAAAAATAAAAAAAGCAAAAACTAGAGTTGTTAATAGAAATCCAAAGAAAAAATACCTTTCAATTATTTTGGTTTGCATATAAGGGCATTATATCATCAGTTTTGTGACCCGCCAAGGTAAATATCCTACAAGACTTGCATTTTAAAAGCATTTCGTATATTATGGACCTTATGGAATTTGCAGTAATAAAAACAGGTGGTAAGCAATATAAGGTCTCTAAAGACTCTGTTGTTTCTATCGAAAAAATGAAAGGGGAATTTGCAGTAGGAGATAAGCTGTCTTTTGATAAGGTTTTATTGGTAGACGATGGTAAAAATACTACTATTGGTACTCCATATATTACTGGTGCAAAAGTAGACGCTTTAATTACAGAAATAGGCCGAGCAAAGAAAGTCCTTGTTGTAAAATATAAACAAAAATCTCGATATCTACGCCGAAATGGACACAGACAACCTTTCTTTAAAGTAAAAATCACTTCTATAAAATAAATAAAAAATCCCGATAATTATCGGGATTTTTTATTGTCTATTTTTTAATGCATTCTTTAAGGTTTCGTTGTCTGAATATTCAAGTTCAGTGCCAGTCGAAAGCCCTCGTCCAAGTGAGGATATTTTTATATTTAACCTAGAAACTCTTTCTTTTATTTCATTACGTATATAAAAATCCGTATGGTCACCTTGAGGAGACATAGAAAATGCAAGTATTATTTCATTTAAATCTTTATTTTTAGATATTTTTTCGAGTAATTCATGTATACGTACACGAGTAGGTGTACTTTTTTCTATGATAGGAACAAGTCCTCCTAAGACAAAATATTTTCCACTATACATCCTACTTTTTTTCATACTTTCTAAATCAGAATCTTTTTCAACTACCATCAAAAGAGAATTATCTGAATTTGGATTTTTGCATATATCACAAACGTGGTCTGTATTATTGTTTAAAATAAAAAATCTAAAACATTCTTTACATTGAGTAATTTCTTTTTTTAATTCTAATATAAGTCGAGATAAATTTCCTGAGTATTCACCATTTCTGGACATTAGAAAATACACAAAACGTCGTGCTTGGCGTTCCCCGATACCTGGAAATTCTTTGAATACTTCTGTGAGTTTATCTATTACATCCATATCAATTTATTTAAAAATCATCTAGTCCGCCACTTATCTTTGAAGGAGCAAACTCGCTTAAGCTGCTTTTTTCTAGATTCAAGAACGAAGTAGTCTTTTCATCAAAGTAAAGTTCTATTGCACCAGTTGGACCATTTCTGTGTTTTTCTATTAATATTTCCGCAATGTTTGTTTTTTCCATTTCGCTTTTACCTTTGTCTTCACGATGGATAAACATAACCACATCCGCATCCTGTTCGATAGATCCTGAGTCACGTAAGTCAGAAAGACGAGGCTTACCACCACGAGACTCCACTGCACGAGAAAGCTGTGAAAGTGCAAGTACTGGTACATCAAGTTCTTTTGCAAGACTCTTAAGAGAGCGTGAAATTTCTGTAACTTGGTTTACCATAGAATCATAATTCTTTGATGTAGTCATGAGCTGTAAGTAGTCCACGATGATCATGTCGAGTCCTTTTTCTGCTTTTATTCTACGAGATAAAGCTTTCATTTTAACAATAGAGTTTCCTGGTTGATCGTCTATATATATTTTCGCTTTTGCAAGTTTGTCTAATGAATCACGAAGCTGAGAAAAATCGTTATCAGAGTTTAGTCTTCCTGTACGCAAGTTCCATGCATTAACTCTAGACTGAGCAGAGAGCATTCTGTCTACGAGTTGTTGAGAAGACATTTCAAGAGAGAAGATGAGGATAGATTTATCTTCCATGACGGCAGAAGTACGAGCTATGTCTAAAGCAAGAGTGGTCTTACCGACAGAAGGACGAGCAGCTAGAATGATGAGGTCGGAATTTTGGAAACCAGACAAGATATTATCCAAATCTTTGAAACCAGTAGCGACACCGCGGAGAGCTCCTTTGTGTTCGTGAAGTTTTTCTAATCTTTCCCATGCTTCAGGTAAAGCATTTTTCATGCTAACGTATTTTTGATTTTTAGGACTAGAAACGACAGAAAACATTTTCTTTTCTGCCATATCGAGTATTTCGTCCATGTGGTCATCGTTTTCTTCAAAAGCGAGTTCGGCTACATAGTCGGCTGCTTCGATAAGATTTCGTAGAACGTATTTCTTTTGGACTATTTCAGAATAATGCTTCACATTTAATGATGAAGGAACCACATTTACTATTTCTGCGAGGTAATTATTGCCACCGATCATTTCAAGCTGTTTTTTCTCAGCAAGTTTCGTGGAAAGAGAGAGCATGTCGATAGGTTCATTTTTTAAATATAAATCAAGCATTGCTTGAAATATTTTTTTATGTTTTTCTACATAGAAAGAGTCCGGGGTGACCACTTCTTCTACTTCTTGGATAGCATCTTTACGAAGCATAATAGAGCCAAGTACTGCTTGTTCAGAAGAAATACTTTGAGGTGGTATGCGAACATTGTCTTTTTTGTTTCGATTCATTAGTGTCATTTTAGCAACTGTGTAGATAGAGTCAAAGGTATTAATTTAATAACTCTGTGGTAAAGTTGTGGATAGAAAAATAAGCTATATATGTTAAGATATTCTTATGGAAAATAAACAGAAAATAGTACTTACTGGTGATAGACCAACTGGAAAACTTCATTTAGGGCACTATGTTGGTTCAATTCAAAATAGATTAAAGTTACAAAATGAATCCGAGGTTTCTTTTTATATGGTTGCTGATGTACAAGCCTTAACAGACAATGCAGATAATCCAGAAAAAGTAAGGAACAATATGTTGGAAGTAGTGTTAGATAATTTAGCTTGTGGTGTTGATGCTAATAAAACTTCAATTTTTATTCAATCCCAAGTTCCCCAAATAGCTGAGCTGACTGTATTTTTCATGAATTTAGTTACTTTACAACAGCTTTCTCATAACCCTACTATTAAGACTGAGGCAAAAGAGAAGGGTTTCAATTTAAACTCAAAGCTTGAAGATGAAAAAATAGAAGATCTATCTCTTAAAGGAATACCAATGGGTTTTTTAAATTACCCCATTTCTCAAGCTGCGGATATATTATTTTGTAGAGCAAATACTGTACCAGTTGGTATCGACCAAATGCCTGTAATAGAACAAACCAATGATATTGCAAAAAAATTCAATGCTACTTACGGCGTGGATTTATTTCCTAAAGTTACAGGAGTAGTAGGAGAGATTCCTCGTCTTGTTGGAATTGATGGTAATGCAAAAATGTCTAAATCTTTAAATAATTGTATTTATCTTTCTGATTCAGATGAAGAAATAAAAAAGAAAGTCATGCAAGCATACACTGACCCTAGTCATATCAAAGTAACTGATCCAGGAAAAGTAGAAGGCAATGTTGTGTTTACGTATCTAGATGTTTTTGATTCAGATAAAGAAAAAGTATCTGAACTTAAAAATCAATATCAAAAAGGAGGGTTGGGAGATGTTGTTTTAAAAGAGCGTCTAACAAAAGTACTTATTGAAATTATTTCCCCAATTCGTACAAGAAGAGAAGAATTAGCAAAAGACAAAGAAGCTATTTTTGAAATAATTAAACAAGGAAATAAGAAAGCATTAGAATACGGAGAAAATACGATGAGAGAGGTCCGTAAGGCAATGAAGATTGATTATTTTTAAACATGAAGAAAAAAGAAAAACTTAAAGAATACAAAAAAGAAATTCTAGATGCTTTCTTGAAAGCAAGTACAAATAAAGAACTTATGGGTGAGTTTTTGGTTGATATTATGACTCCAGCAGAGCTTGAAGAGGCTGCTATTAGATGGCAGATAATAAAAAGATTAAATAAAAAAGAAACACACAGAGCCATAGCAGGGGAACTTGGCGTGGGAATAAGCACAGTAAATAGAGGAGCTAGAGAATTGAGGAATAAAAATGGTGGTTTTGCTTTAATTTTAAAGAAAATGGGTTTTTAGTTTTATCAGTCTTATCAGATTTATCCACATTTATTTAAGCATTTGAACTTGCATATTATTTTTATATTGTTATCATGTACTAGTACATGATAACAAGAAAAAACAAAACAATAAAGTTAGACAAGATACGAAATTTGAACGAGGCTCTTCAGAAGAGGGGTGTTGGATTTTTTTGGTGGGGTGCAAATAAAGTTTTTGCACCGATTTGTTGATTTCTTTTCACTATTTTAAAAAATAAAGGAATTAAAAGACCGATGCAAAAGTATCGGTCTTTTCTATTTGGAAAAGGTTTTGTTCATTTTAAAAAATAAATAAAATGCCACTTACAAAATTTAAAGCACGAACTGAGATTTTCATGTATGATTTTCGAGGTTATGAACGAGTACGGATAACTCTTGCTCCAAAAGGAGAAGTCTTTACTTGTTTTACTAAACAAACTCCAGATAACAAAGCCTCAGACAATGGAGTTACTTTTAACTTTAAATCCGGGGACAGAAAAGAGTCGTTTGATGTTCTGGGAAGGCTTGTGTCTTGTGGAGCAATTAAACAAATTTAATTAATCAAAAACCGATATGGCTATGCCCTCTATCGGTTTGTTTTTTTATGTAGCTATGATATTATGCATTTATAGCTTTTGATCCAACTGACAACTGGGGAGGCTAGGTTTTCAAAGAGTAACCCTCCTTCGCCGAAAGGCTACGGACGGGCGAGAAAGTAGGGTGGCACCGTGGTTTTTATAAGAAAAATCGCCCCTGCAAATTTATCAATTAGATAAGTTTGGAGAGGCGATTTTTGTTTTCTCCATAAAAATATTTGTATGAAAAATAGAATTTTTATAAAAGATTTAAGTTCTCGTGTTGGGGAGGAGGTTATTATTGCTGGATGGGTAAATGTTCGACGCGACCAAGGTAAAATGGTTTTTTTTGATATGCGTGACATGACTGGGATAGTTCAATGTATAACATTACCTAATCATGAAGAAGCTATTGCTCAAGCAAAAGACGTACGACTTGAGTGGGTTTTAAAAATTACAGGTTTGGTAAATAAGCGTCCAGAAAAAAACATAAAGACAGGAGTTCTAAATGGAGATATTGAGTTGGAGATTTTAAATATCGAAGTGCTTTCTGAAGCTGCAGCTTTACCTTTTGATATGTCTTTGGATGGATATAATTTAGAACTTACAACAGAACTTGATAATAGAGCTTTAGTTTTTAGACAACAAAAAGTACAAGCAGTTTTCAAAGTTCAAGAAACAGTAATAGATTCATTTCGAGAATTCATGAAGCAGAATATGTTTTTTGAATTTCAAGCACCAAGTATCGTTCCAGCCACAGCAGAAGGTGGTGCTGAGGTTTTTCAATTAAATTATTTTGATAAAAAAGCATTTCTTTCACAATCACCTCAGCTTTACAAGCAAATAGTGATGTCAGCATTTGAGAGATGTTTTTCTGTAAACAAAGTTTTTCGAGCTGAGCCTTCTTCTACTACAAGACATCTCACTGAGGTTGTGTCACTAGACGCTGAAATGGGTTTCATTGATTCATGGACAGATGTGCGAGACATGGCAGAAGAAACAGTAAGACATATCTTAAAACAGGTTGAAACAAAAAATTCTGAACATTTAAAAACTTTAGGAGTAATATTACCTACAATGATTGATAAGACTCCAACTCTTTCACTTCGTGAAGTTCAACAGAAAATATTTGAAAAATTTGGTCGTGATGTACGTGGAGACAAAGATACCAATCCTCAAGACGAAAGAGAAATTTGTGAAATAATAAAAGAAGAAACAGGTTCTGATTTTGTATTTATTTACGGATATCCAACTCGACAGAAACCTTTTTACGTATATCCTAACCCAGCAGAACCAGAATATAACGAAGGTATGGATCTTATCTGTCGGGGCGTAGAGTGGCTCTCTGGTGGTAGAAGAATAAATGATCATAAGCAACTGATGGAACACGTCAAGATCTGGAACATGAACCCAGATAAAGTAAAAATGTTCTTAGAAGCTTTTAAATATGGAGTACCACCTGAAGGAGGATTTGCTTTTGGAGCTGAGAGAATAACCATGCAGTTGCTTAACCTTAAAAACATTCGGGAAGCTTGTATGTTCCCTAGAGACATGAACAGAATTGATGACAGATTAAATGAAGATGGTTTCTAATGTCTTATATTCTTTCTGGAAAAGTAATTCACGGAGATAATTATGGTAAAAAAATTGGTTTCCCTACGATAAATTTAGATAGAAGAAATTTCTTGAAATTAGAAAAGAAACCTGATTTTGGTATTTATTCTGGAATAGTTACTTTAGAAAACAAAAAATATAAATCTGGAGTAGTCATCGGACCATTAGATAAAAAAGGTTTACCAAAAATTGAAGCTCACTTGATAGGGTATAATGGAAATGCATATGGTAAATATGTGCAAATAGAAATTTTAAAATTTTTAAGAAAATATAAGAATTTTAAAACAGAAAAAGAATTGATTACTCAAATAACAAAAGATATAGAAATATGCAAGAAGATAAATCTTTAGCTCTAAAATCTTATACAGGCCCACTGCTTATAGTCATCGCAGCACTTTTATGGGCAGTCGATGGTGTGATACGTAGGTATTTATATTCTCTACCACCTATCACTATCATATTTTTTGAGCATTTATTTGGACTTGTTATTTTATTTCCTTTTGTTTTTAAGTATATTTTCAAAACAAATTTAACAAAACGTGAATGGATGCTTTTACTTCTCATTTCTATTTTAAGTGGTGTTTTAGGTACTTTGTGGTTTACGACAGCACTTCTAAAAGTTAATTTTATTTCTTTTTCAGTGGTATTTTTATTACAGAAACTTCAACCTATATTTGCTATCAGTTCAGCTAGAATTTTTCTGAAAGAAAAAATAGACAAAAGATATATAGTATGGGCAGTACTTGCAATTATTGCAGCATTTTTTGTGACATTTAAAAATGGTATTGTTGATTTAAAAACAGGCCAAGGTACTATTATCGCTGCTATCTATGCTTTAGGAGCTGCTTTTGCTTGGGGCACTTCGACTACATTTTCAAAAATGCTTTTAGGAAAAGTACGTTCGGATGTGAGTACTTTTTATAGATTTTTATTTACCATTCTCTTAGCTTTCCCAGTTTTACTTTTGTTTGGTTATGGTGGGTCTATTGGGGATGTTACCTTACCACAATTTGGATACTTCTCTTTAATTGCCGTTTCTACGGGCATGGTAGCACTCCTCATATATTACAAAGGTCTTTCTACTACTCCAGTGCACGTGTCTACTATACTTGAACTTACTTTTCCTTTTGTGGCTATATTTATCGATATGCAATTGTATAATACAAGTCTTTCCATGTCTCAATGGTTTGCTGCATTTTTATTAGTATTTAGTATTTATAAAATTATACGCCTCCGACAAGAGCAAGAAGTAGAGAACTTACCAGTATAGCCTGTTGCTTTTTACCATTTATTTGATACACTATTTAAGTGAAAAATATTATCAAAAATACATCAAACTATTATATCCGCCCAGTGGGACGGTAATTTTGTATTTTGATTTAATCTATTACAAAAACCGCCCGCTGGGCGGTTTTTAATTTTTATTTAAATTATTAAAAGAATTTTAAAAAATAATTATATGTCTAACAACATAAAAAATGATACAAATATAAAAAATTTAGATGAAGTAACAAAAGGATACTTTAATGTACCGATAGAAGGCAATGATGAAGCTCATGAAGTATGGAACTTACTTTTTTCTAGAAACATTCGAGAATTAGAGAAAAATGCTCACCCACTTTTTCTAGAAGGGATAAAAGAATTAAACATGGATGACCGGGCTGTACCAAAGTTAAATGATTTAGAGAAGGTAATTCAAGAGAAAGTCGGCTGGGTACTGACTCCAACAGACACAGAATACAGCAATGCTGATGATTGGTTTAAACATTTTGAAAATAAATCTTTTTTGGTAACTAAGGTGATACGAAGTAGAGAAAACCTTGACTACACACCTTTTCCTGAAGCATTTCATGATATATTTGGGCATCTTCCGTTTCTTTGCTCTAAGGAGTACATGGATATAGCTCATCAATTTGGTGTTATTTACCAAGAATTAAAAACTGAAGAAGAAAAACAGCAATTATCAAATTTCTGGTGGTATACTTTTGAATTTGGTCTTATGAAAGACAAAACAACAGGAGAATTGAAAGCATTTGGTGCAGGACTTATGTCCTCGATAGGTGAGAGGAATAATGCTTTTAGTGGTAAAGTAGAACTCGTACCATTTAATGTAGATGAGATGAAGAATACTTCAAATAGTGCCCATGAATTTCATCAAAAACTTTTTATTATTGATTCTTTGGATCAGATAAAAAATGCAATAGACAATTGGAAATAAGAAACTTATAATACGAACATGAGTGATTTAACTAAAAAGAAATGTATACCGTGTGAGAAAAAAGGAATGAAAGCTTTTGACCGTGAAAGAGCAGAAGAATACATGGTAGATGTGAAAGGTTGGACTCTTGCGGAAGAAGGACTTCCGCAAAAAATCTCAAGGGAATTTGAATTTAAAGATTTTGTAGAGGCACTAGAATTTGTAAATAGAGTAGGGGATATAGCAGAGCTCGAAGGACATCATCCTGATATTTTTCTTCATGATTGGAATAAGGTTACTGTGACTCTTTGGACGCATTCAATTGGTGGTCTTTCGGAAAATGACTATATTGTAGCTGCTAAAATAAATGAGGTAAAATAAAAAATCGGCACCTTCTTTTATTAAGTGGTGCCGATTTATTTTTCTGGATTAAAGCCTCCAAGGGTATTTTTTTAATACCGACACTATTCTTTTTTCAAACTCAGGAACGAGAGTAGAAAAAAAGTTTAACTTGTCTGAGGTGTTTAATGATAAGAAAAGAAATTCACCTGGTTTTCCAAATGGATTTTCTTCCATTAAAATCCTCCCTTCTTCAGCCTCGCAACATATTTTGTAAATAGTCTCTTCTTTTAAAGTTTCAAGACTTAGATTTTTCCATTTTGCTGTCCTTCTTTGAATTTCAGACTCTAATGATTTATTATCAACTAATTCATTAAAATTTCTCTGCAAAATTATATTTGGATATTGACGTTTTTCTAGAACATCCGTTTCTAGATGTACTATACCAACAGGAAGATTTGTAGACCACGCTAAGTCAAGTAGCATTTGTTGATATTCTTTTTCTATTTGAATATCTAACCTCGTACTATCCAAAGAAGACGGTGCTATATATATCCACCATTCAAAAATAAAGCCGTTTTCTGTAAATCTGTTACAGATATAGGGTATTTCTTTTGTGAAAAGTTTTAATTCATTTTGTGATGGACTAAATTTGTAATTTTGAGTTTTGTATCTTTCTTCTAATCTGGGTGACAAAGACCATGGAGTAAGAATCGTTACAGGATTTGCATGTAACATGCAATTATCTAAATAAAGACCTACCCAATCATGGACCTTTTTTTCGTGAAGCAAATAGCCATTTAACTCTCTAAGAGTTTTAAGGACATTGATTGTTTGTCTAAGCATTTTTAAAGAAATTTTAAGAAGTGAAAATAAAAAAGGAGCCGACCAGTGTGACCGGCTCCTTGAATTTAAATGTGAGGACCCGCCCCACCCAATGAACAACCTGAATTGTTTTTCATGTGAGTGTTTTTAATTAATGAGGAGAACGTTCAAAGGGGTTGTCGTAAAGACCGATGTTACTAACACTATCTTTTTGGATTGCCTGTTCTGTTTCTTTTTTATCTATTGTTGGATTAACGCAAGAAAAAAAGGTAAATAGAAAGATTGCAGAGAATATCTTCATGTTTTTAAAGAACAAATTTAAAGTTTTAGACATCTAAAACCCCTTCTCAAATTTGAGAAGGGGTTGGTTTCGAGGTGTAGTAAATTACGAGCTCAAAGACAATCCTTTCCCAAGTTTGGTGGAATTGCGATGATGTAAATTTTTATTTAAAATTTGTCCCGAATTGTTGCGAGGGGCTGATAACCTTGCAAGGATAAGACGATAGCCACCCAGTGAGCCTTTGAGCCATTTGGATATACGTGCGATAGTGGTAGAGGAGAGGCCAGTGCTTTCAATGATGGTATTGTATTGTATATCCTTAGAAAGTAGTCGGGCAGCTTCTAGCCTTTTTCCGAACTCTTCTATCTCACCAGTCGTCATAAGATCACGCAAGAAAGCTTCTGCTTCTTTAGAATTTTTGAGTGCAAGTAGAGCATCTATGAGTTGCTGATTTTCTCTATTTTGCCAGTTGATATTTGTGCCAATCGATACAGCTACATCAACTCTTGTATTTTTATTCATTCCTTTGCTCATACAGCTACTTTAGCAAAGTAAAGTACTTTAGTCAAGTAAAGTAGCTAGTCGGAGGTGGAAAACTTTATTAAGTTAAAGATATAAATAGTTTTATTATTGAAGATATGTAAATAAAAATGCCCCGCATTTGATAGCGGGGACTTAAAAAGCTTAATAACAGTTTGATTTTTCATGTGTTGATCTTTAATCCGAAACGGGTTGCTTGTTGTTTTGACTTGAAATATTTTCTCAAGCTGTTTTGGTCGGTGCGATTTTGGTCGTCGCAATATTTCCAACCGGTTTCATGGTGATGGTAATAACCAGGGGTTTTCCAATGAATGATCTTTGGAAAATTTTCCGTTGTCAGAGCTGTCATGGTGAACAAATTTAAAGTGTGAAAATTCAATTAAGAATTTAACATTTTTATGAGAGTTTTGTCAATGTTTTTATTGTCTCTTTTAAGCCAAGCGATGTTAGACCCAAGTCTTTCTTTTACTTGTTCAATAGAACGAGTAGCTCCAGGTGCATTATGTGTTTTGAAAAATGTTTGGAAAAAAGCTAGAT